>JAWVWZ010000009.1:0-14518 GCA_033723505.1 Hydrogenovibrio sp. | reverse complement strand
TTTCTGCTGCTCCCGCATTTCGTCCAACTCTTCCTGAGAGGCATAGCAATAATAGGCCTGGCCGTTTTTCAGCAACTGATTGATCACTTCTTTATAGCGATCAAAACGCTCTGTCTGATAATAAGGACCTTCATTATGGTTCAGCCCAAGCCATTCCATCCCTTCCATAATGACGTCAACCGACTCTTGGGTCGAACGTTCCCGGTCGGTATCTTCAATTCGTAAAATGAAATGCCCGCCCTGCTGTTTAGCATACAACCAAGAATACAATGCCGTACGAACGCCACCGATATGTAAATAGCCTGTCGGGCTTGGGGCAAAGCGAGTTTTAATCACGAATCTCTCCTAAAGTAAATCGGGTTGAATTTAAGGACAATATTATAGTGCATCTTCTCTTGAGATGAGACAGAGAAGTTCCCGACACGGCGAAATCTCAAATAACCGGCCGCTAATGACGAATGACATTGAGCCAAATGGTTTTTCCCATCTTCAGGGATAACAGGATCGACAGAACAATATTGACCGTCATCACCACCATCGCCAGTAAAAGCAGAGGAAACGCCTGGGTTTGCTGATACATAAACTGCAAGGAGACATCATAGGACGCCAGCGGATAGATAAACGCCCACCCCACCATCGAGAGCTTGATGTTTCTGAAATAAGGATACATAAAGAACCACATAAACAGGAAGAAGGTCGCGAAGCTAAAGAGTCCCCATATTAAAGGAGACGCATGGGAGACACCGGAGAGCAAGGTGTATGCGACTAAGCCCAATGAAGGCGGTGACAAGACGATAAACAAACTGGGGCGCAAGTGCGGCTGGATCACCTGTTCGAAAATCAGACGGTAAAACAACATAAATACGAAACTGAACCAAAGGAACAAGCTGACCGAAAAGTAAAACCATAAAAACTCTATATCCGTTGGCGGCAAATAAACATAGCCGACAATCACGACCATGAAATTGCCGGACAGCATAATAAAGAGGGTCGGTTTGATTTTCAGGATTTCCAGGCTGACGTCATTAAACCAGCGCGTCAGAATTTCGATATTCAACCAGGTATGGATCAGCATGATCAGGTAAAACACATAATGCCAAACATGAATATTCTGCCGAAAGTCAGACAAGGTCAGCAGAATCAGTAAAGCGGTCAGCGAAAGAATCGGAAAATCGAGCAAACTCACCGAATCCCGCCACTGCGCCAACGTATAGTCTCGCCCTTTGCGAGAAAGCTGATTAAACAGAAAATAACTCAGCATCGCTACGACCAACGACCAGGCAAAATAGACGATGATTTCGCTGAAAAAATGGTTAAGTGCCAGCATTTTTTCCAAATGATGGGCTTCAACACCAACGCCCAGCAATCCCATGGGCATTGAAAAATAACTGATGGGAAGTTTTAGAAGTTCTTCTCGGTCAAACACTCTGTCTCAACTCGCTGAACGAATTCAATCATAAAAGGATGTTAAAATGCTTTTTCGCTATTTTATAGAATCAGGGCGCTTCGTTTTAGGATTTCCCCGATTTTTGATACGTTTATAATAGTAGCATCAAATCAATCGGCATTTTAATTTCACGAGGATTTTATGTCAGAAACGACTCCTAACAAATTGGCTTTTTTCCCGGTGACCCTTTTCGGTTCCATTTTGGGGTATTCAGGATTGACACTTGGATATATCCATGCACATCAGATACTCGGCATTACCAACAGCATCGCCCTTACCCTGACCGGGATCACCACCCTGTTTTTTATTGCCATCGGGATGACCTACCTGTTCAAGCTGTTTAAAGCCCGTCCGGCAGTTCAGAAGGAGTTCGAACATCCGGTCGCAATGAACTTTTTCCCGGCCATCAGTCTCGGGTTGATGCTGATGTCCCTGTTATATCAACATATCAACCCACTACTGGCGGAAGGCATGTTTTATCTCGGTGCCGGCGCTCAGTTGATTTTTACCTTCTATATCGTGCAATCCTGGATCTTGCATGAAAAATGGGAAATCAGCCAAATGACCCCCGCCTGGTTTATTCCGGTCGTCGGCAACATCGTCGCGCCGATTGCCGCGGTGAAATTCGTCCACATCGAAATCGCCTGGTTCTTTTTCAGTATCGGTTTGATTTTCTGGTTGATTCTTCTGGCGATCGTCATGTACCGACTGTTTTTCCATCCGCCTTTACTGAAAGTACTCGAACCCACGCTTTTTATTCTGATCGCCCCGCCGGCCATGGGATTTCTATCCTATATGGCATTACGCGGCGACGCGCCCATTGATGATTTCGCTCGAATTCTGTATTACACAGGATTGTTTTTCGCCCTTCTGCTGTTCAGCCAAACCTGGCGTTTCATCAAAGTCCCGTTTGCGGTCTCCTGGTGGGCGTATACCTTCCCGATTTCCGCCATCGCCAATGCGAGTTTCGTGATGTACGAAAAGCTACACATCAACCTGTTCGGCTTTTTTGCCGCTTTTTTCCTCTCAGTACTGTCGGCTTTGATTCTGCACTTGACGATGAAAACACTTTGGCAGATCAAAAATAAACAACTTTGTACGCCTCCGGCGGTTCCGGCAGCGAATGCTACGCCAAAACCCACGGTTTCCGAAGAACCCACAGAATAAGATGACCATGCATTCTATGATTCACTACGCCATTACCCCGTCACACCCTTTTTCACACTTGCTGGATGTCTGCCTGACCATTCAACATCCAAACCCTGCGGGGCAAACACTTTCACTGCCCAACTGGATTCCAGGCAGCTACCTCATTCGCGATTTTGCCAAACACCTGTCCCTGATTCAGGCTCGGACAAAATCAGGGCATGACTTGGAAATTCAGCCATTAGATAAGTCTACCTGGCAGGTTGCCCCCAGTGACGAAGCGATTGAAGTTCATTATCAGGTCTATGCCTGGGATCTGTCGGTTCGGGGCGCCCATTTTGACCAGACGCATGCATTTTTCAATGGCACTTCGGTCTTTATGGCAGTGGATGGGCAACGTGAAGTAGAGTGTCACGTTTCACTCAAGGAGACAGAGTTTACCGCCGCCGAAAACTGGCGTGTTGCAACCACTTTACCCGTAATCGATACCGACGCCAATGGCTTCGGATCATACCGCGCTGAAAACTATCGTGACCTGATCGAATACCCTGTCGAGATGGGAGACTTCCTTCAGTTGGAGTTTCGTGCATGTGGCATTCCGCATCGAGTTGCGCTCACCGGAAAATTCGAGCGGAACAAACTTGATAAAGAACGATTAATCAAAGACTTAACTGATATTTGTGAAACCGAACTTAAGCTGTTCGGCACGCCTTATCCGTTTGATGAATATCTGTTTCAGGTCATGGTGACCGACAACGGTTACGGAGGGCTGGAGCACACCAACTCCACCGCGTTATTATGCTCGAGAAATGACTTGCCGTATTTTTCGACAACCCACCCGTCGGACAGTTATCGACAATTTCTGGAGCTGTGTTCCCACGAATATTTCCATAGCTGGAACGTCAAACGTATCAAGCCGGAAGTCTATCGGACTGCAGACCTATCAAAACCGGTATACACCAATCAACTATGGTGGTTCGAGGGCATCACCTCTTACTATGACGGCTTATTCCTCAATCGCGGCGGTTTGGTTGATTCGGACGAGTATCTTTCACGGTTGGCAAAAGAGATGACCCGGGTTTATCGTATGCCGGGCCGACTGAAGCAATCGGTTGCCGAGTCGAGCTATCTGACCTGGACTAAGTTCTACCAGCAAGACGAGAATGCCCCCAACGCGATTGTCAGTTATTACACCAAAGGAAGTCTGATTGCGCTCGGACTTGACTTGACCATCCGGGCGAAAACCGGCAATGCAAAATCCTTGGACGATGTTTTAATGGCGCTTTGGCAAAATTATGGCCTGAAAAACAAGGGATTGTTGGATGGTGAAATCGAAAGCCTGTGTACCGAGATTTCCGGAGTTGATCTGACGGACTTCTTTGATCGCTACTTGAACTCGACGGAAGACTTGCCCTTTGCACAATTATTCGCACCTTTCGGCATCGATTTCAGTTTGAGACCGGCCACCGGCTTGAAAGATGCCGGCGGCCCCACAGAAACAACCGATTTCCCGGTTCAGCTCGGGGCCAACCTGCAAAATACCGAGCACCAGACGGTTAAATTGACGCATGTTTGGCAAGATCAGGCTGCGAATCGAGCCGGGCTGGCGGCTTTCGATGAAATCATTGCATTCAATGGCTATAAAATGGCTTCGGTCGACCTACTCGAATCTTTCCTGAAGCAATGCCAGATCGGCGATAAAATCTGCTGCCATTTCTTTAGACGCGATGAACTGATGACGGCTGAGATCGAATTCCAGACCCTGGTTTCCGACCGGGTTTTACTGGAAAAAAATAACGACTATCAAGGGGCATTGTCATGGCTGAACAATTAACGGCTTCAAAATCAGCGAGTGAACAACTGGAAGAGAAAGTCCACCAGCTGGAAATGCAACTGGCCTATCAGGACGAGACCCTCGAAGCCATGAATATGGCAATGGGCAAACAACACCAAGAAATTCAACAGTTGCAGCATCAATTGAAACTGCTGACTGAGTATCTCAAGTCACTGAAAAGCGATGTCGGTTCACACATCAAGTTGCCAAGCGAAGAAACCCCGCCGCCCCATTACTAGTTGTGCAACTGAATTCATCGATTGGCTTATCTGTCTCGCCAATAGGCCGCCAACAGGGAGCCGGATAAATTGTGCCAGATACTGAACAATGCCCCCGGCAAGGCACTGGCGGCGGAAAAATATTTAATGGCCAGTGCAACACTTAATCCAGAGTTCTGCATCCCCACTTCCACAGCCACGGTTCTCGCGGTCTTTTCATCATAACCCAACAGCTTACTGACCCAATAGCCAGCGGCCAGACCGGAGAGGTTATGAAGAATCACCGCCAAAACCAAAACGCCGGCGAGGCTTTGTAGATTGGAATGATTGAGAGCAACCACAATGGCGATAATCAAGACAATCGCCGCCATGGAAAACACCGGAAAAACGTGCTGAAACGGTCGAGTCCACCGACTGAAAAACTGATTGAACAACATGCCCGTCACGACTGGCAGCAAAATCAACTGTAACAAACTCAAAAGCATGCTTTGCACTGGGACGTCGACTCTTTGTCCCAAATACAACCAGGTCAGAAACGGTAACAAAAAAATCGCCAACAAGGTTGAAACAAACGTCATGCTGACCGATAAGGCGACATTACCACGTATCAGGTAAACGATCACATTCGATGCCGTGCCCCCAGCCGTCGCGCCGACCAGCATCATACCGATGGTCAAAGCGTCGGAAAACTGGAACAGTTTCGACAGGCCCAATGCCGCCAAAGGCATGACGACAAATTGTATGGCAACGCCTGCCATCACGGCACCTTTTTGCTCATACACCCGCTTGAAATCCTGCCAGCTTAACGTCATCCCCATGCCGAACATAATCAGCATCAACAAAGGCAAAATCGCGGGTTTGAGCCCACTGAACAAAAAAGGTTGATAATAGGCATAACCGGCAAATAGCAGCACCCACAGAGGGAAAAAACGCATCAGTCCCGTCAGCACGCGATCATCCTATCAGGAATGCGGACAACAACCCGATCAGTGCGCCGAACACCCCGCCCCATACGACCAGCCAGCCCAAATGCTCGCGAATGATCTGCTGAACCATAACCTTAACCAATTCCGGGGTTAATTCTGCCAGGCGGGCCTCGATGATACTTTCGACTTTACCGCGAATTTCGGACAGCACATTCGGTTGATCGATTTCTTCCTGCAATAAACGCATAAACCCGTCACCTTCCGTCATTTCGACCAAAGAAACTTTCATATTGCGGATAAACGGTTCTTTCAATGGCGTTAAAGCATTGGCTCCGCCGAACATCCCAAGCATGCTGCCAAAGCTGGACTCCATAATCACCTGAACCAAGCGATCGAATGCCGGAGTGAGGTCGATTTTCTCGATGACAGGTGTCAAATGCAACTCCGGTTTGGCGCCTTGTCGACTGACAAAGCGATCGATGTTCTCCTGGGTAAAGAACTGTTCCATCATTAATTGCTGTATGGCTCGTTTAAAAGATTCGAACTGATTGGGAATCACGCCGGACCCGACCAAGCCAGGAACCTTTTCAAACAGCATATAAATGGCCAGCCAGTTGGTGATCGCTCCGGATAAAGCGAACGCGCCGACCATCGTCACAGAATCGTTTTTCAGCACAATACCGGTAGTCAGAACCAAGGCACTCAGCAGGTTCGTCAACAGGCTTTTATCGATCATTTGTTTCATATCCTCTTTCAACCACAGAAAATCTACCAGGCAGGGGCACCAAAGATTAATCCCGGCGACGTCTTCCGGAGTGATCCGCCGAGTTTCTTTTACCTCGGTAAGGCGAAGAAGGACGCTCAGAAGATGAGGAAGCGTTCGCCCGGGAAGCCGTTTTCGTAGCCGGCGCCGCCGATCGCAAATCCGGCCGAGGTTCTGGCGGCAAGCCGACACTCTTGAGGAGTTGATTAATCTGCTTCCAGGTCAACTCCTGACTTTTTCCGCGTCTTAAACTTCTTGGCAGTTCAAACTCGCCATAGCGTGTGCGAATCAACCGACTGACCTGAACGCCTTGCGATTCCCAAATACGGCGCACTTCGCGGTTGCGTCCTTCTTTGATGACAACGCGATACCACTGGTTCACCGCCTCTTCTTCCTGCAAATTCAAACGCTCGACCTTGTCAAACTTTGCCCAACCATCTTCAAGTTTGACGCCTTTTTTTAAGGTTTTGATCACATCGTCGGAAACTTCGCCGAAAACACGCACGGAGTATTCGCGCTCGATTTCATAAGACGGGTGCATCATCCGGTTAGCCAGTTCACCATTGTTGGTTAAGATCAACAAACCGGAAGTGTTTAAATCCAAGCGTCCCACACTTACCCAACGACCATTGATGATTCTCGGCAGGTGACTGAAAATCGTGTCCCGCTCTTTTTCGTCTTTACGGGAGCACACCTGACCTTCCGGTTTGTTATAAAGAATGACCTGAGTCGGCTGTTTTGCCAAACGGGTTTCTTTCACCAGCTGATCTTTAACCTTGATGGTATCGGTCGGCAATGCCCGTTCTCCGAGTTTGGCAACCTTACCATTCACCTTTACCAGTCCCTGTTCAATCATTTTTTCGACTTCACGGCGAGAGCCGAAGCCCCCACGGGCCAAAATTTTCTGGAGCTTCTCGCCTGCCACCGTTTCCTGCGTATTATTTTTCTGAACCATTATCCAAGCCCCACCATTTGATAAATAAATTGCTGAATCGCCTGATAAGGCCCTGAAATGATCGGACCGAGAAACCCGAGGAACAGCAGTCCCAATAAAATAAAGAAACCATAGGGTTCCAGACGATTGTAGCTATAGGCCAGACGCGGCGAGAGTATCGCCGAAAGCACCCGGCTGCCATCCAGTGGCGGAATCGGGATCAGATTCAAAACCATCAACACCAGATTGATGGCGACACCGGCTGCGCCACTGAATGCCATAAACTGCCCGATTTCCGGCTGGGTTTGCATTAACTCATAACCGATTCGGGCGATGATCGCCCAAAAAACTGCCATCAAAAGATTAGACACCGGCCCTGCGACAGCCACCCAGGCCATATCGGTTCTTGGGCGTTTGAAATTCTGCGGATTGACCGGTACGGCTTTGGCCCAACCAAAAACAAAACCACCCAAAACCAATAACGCAATCGGAACCACCACCGTCCCGATCGGATCGATATGTTTCAACGGGTTCAATGTTAAACGACCTTGCAACTCGGCAGTGCGGTCACCAAATTTCATCGCGACCCAGCCATGTGCAACCTCATGCAGGGTAATGGCAAAAATCACCGGAATCGTCCAGACGGCGATTTTTTGCATCAGTGTCAATTCATCCATTTAGCTCAACCTTTTTATATCAGTCATTAAATTCCCCCTGCCCTTGTCGAACCAATACCGGAACCTCCTCCGTAAAGTCGATAATGGTGGTTGGTTCGAAACCACAGAATCCGCCATCCAGAACGGCATCGAGTGAATGAGACAGGGTTTCTTGAATTGTCCATCCATCGGTCATCGGCAGACTTTCCCCGGGTAAAATCAGTGAAACCGAAATCAACGGCTTGTCAAAATATTCGAGCAAATGATTCGCCACCACATTGGGTGTCACCCTTAAACCGATGGTCTTCTTTTTAGGGGTTTGTAACCGTCGGGGAACTTCCCGGCTGGCGGGTAGAATAAAAGTATAAGGTCCGGGTAAATGTGATTTCAAATAACGGAACTGGACATTGCCCACTTTGGCGTAGGCAGACAGATTGCTCAAATCCTTACAAACCAGAGTGAAGTGATGGCGTTCGTCCAGCCCACGGATTGCCCGAATCCGATCGACCCCTTCTTTATTGTCGAGCAGACAGCCGAGAGCATATCCTGACTCCGTCGGATAGGCAATGACCCCTCCCCGGTTCAGAATATCGACCACCTGCTTTAACAAGCGATCCTGGGGATTATCTGGGTGAACGGAAATATATTGGCATTCTTTTCGCACGATCACGCTCTCTTTGTGTTTGGTGCGTATTATAGAGGAATTTTGAACGTATATACGCGGCAGTTGGAAACTTTCAGGGTTTAGACAGGCTGTTTAAAATGATTCCATACAGGATCGACTCCTTCCGGCATTTCGGAAAGCCAGCCCAAACCTCTCCAGGTATGCTCAGGCCGATGGAAATCGGAGCCGATGGACGCATAAAGACCATGTCGGCGGGCGCGATCCGCCATACCGATCTGATCCGAGCATACACGAGGTTGGTTCACCACTTCTATCGCCTGGCCTCCGGCATCCTTAAACGCTTGAAACATACGATTGAGGTTATTTGACCCCATTTTATAGATATGCGGATGTGCAATCACGGCAATGCCCCCTGCGCCAAGAATCCACTGCACGACCTCGGTTAAATCCGGCCACTCGACAGGAACGTACATCGGTCTGCCTTTTTTCAAAAACTTGTCGAATGCTTTCTGTTGATCCTTAACGATGCCTCGTTTGATCAATTCTTGCGCAAAATGGTTGCGTCCGATCATCCCGGATTCAAGCTCGGGAAGAATGGTTTCCAATAAACTTGAAAAACGTTTTTTGGCTTTATCGTCAATTTCAAAAGCCCGTAACCATCGCTTGACTCGATTGGATTTCAACCCCGCCTGCAACTCGGCATTATCGACATCAATTTCCAGGCCCACAACGTGAATGGTATGACCATTCCATTGGCAGGAGATTTCAGAACCGGAAATTAAGCAAATCCCTTGCTGCTGGGCGTAATCCACGACAGATTCATATCCGGCTGTCGTATCGTGATCGGTAATCGCCAAATGGGTGATGGCGTTTTCCACGGCAAGGTCAATCAGTTGCTCCGGCGGCAAAGCTCCATCGGAAACAGAGGTGTGGCAGTGGAAATCGGGTTTAAAAGTGCGCATTCAAATATCTTGTTCTTTCATTTTCTCTAAAGCATTTTAACTTTATTTAAGCCGACAACCTAGTTAAAATGCAGACTTTACCCTATTTTAAGCCAAGCAGATCCAGATTCAATGAAACTATTATTCGACCTTTTCCCCGTTATTCTCTTCTTCATCGCTTTTAAGCTCTACGGCATTTATGTCGCCACTGCCGTTGCCATTGCCGCCTCGGTTCTTCAGGTGGCGTACGTCTACCTGAAAAACAAACGCGTGGAAAAAATGCATCTGATCACTTTGGCTCTGATTGTCATACTCGGGGGCGCCACGCTGATCTTTCATGACGAAACCTTCATTAAATGGAAACCGACCGTCGTCAACTGGGGCTTCGCACTGGTTTTCCTCGGCAGTCATTTTATCGGCAACAAACCGATTATCCGTCGCATGATGGAACAAGCTGTCACCTTACCCGATCATGTCTGGTTAAGATTAAGCCAGATGTGGATCCTGTTCTTTATCTTTTCAGGGGTTGCCAATATTTATGTGGCTTTCAACTTCGACACGGACACCTGGGTGAACTTCAAACTGTTCGGTTTGATGGGGTTGACGCTGATATTTATTCTTGCTCAAGGCCTCTACATCAGTCGTTTTATTCAGGACACCCATTCTGAAACCGAAGTTCAAGACACCACTATCGAAACCCTGGCGGATGTCGAACTGGATTCCGTAGTGCCGAAAGAGTCGATCAAAAACGAACGCCATAAACCCCAATAACGAGGATATTTTATGTATTATTCGATCTTCGCTTACGACGTCGAAAACAGCTTACCTTTGCGTGCTCAAGCACGTCCGGCTCATATAGAAAGACTAAAGGCGCTTGCAGAATCCGGAAAGCTTCTTCTGGCAGGCCCGAATCCCGCAACCGATTCGGATGAACCGGGCGATGCCGGATTCAGCGGCAGTCTGATTGTCGCCGAGTTCGATTCATTAGAGGCAGCCGAAGCCTGGGCGAAAGCCGATCCATATATGGCCGCCGGCGTTTATGAAAAAGTCGAAGTCAAACCTTTTAAAAAGGTACTTCCTTAAAACGGAAATTGTGTTAATTTATTAACCTAATACAGTGACCATTAGAGGTTTTTATGTCGAACGTGGCGTACTTGATTCCCAAAAGAAACCAGAAGCTTCAGCTTGAAGCGGCCGACCCGGTTGAACTGATGGACGTGGATTTCACAGAAATCCCTTTGCTCGGGTGGACTTCCGCCGGACAGCCAATTCAGATGGAAATGGATTATGACACCATTTCCGTCCCCAAGAGCATGGTCAAAAAAGAAACGTTTGCCCTTAAGGTTAAAGGAAACTCGATGATCGACGAAAACATCGAAGATGGCGACATTGTCATCATCGAACGTCGTTCAACAGCCGAAAATGGTGAGTCTGTGGTGGTCAGAATCAATAATGAAGAAGTCACCATGAAAAAGTTCTATATCGAAAAAGACGGCATTCGCTTACAACCTGCCAATAGTGAAATGGAGCCGATCTATATCACCAATGATCAGATCGAAATTCTCGGCATCGTAACAGGAATTCTGCGCCAGCCATGAGCCCAGACGCCTCCCCTATCCATTTATTGATCACTGGTGGTACACTTGACAAGGACTATGAAGCAACCACCGGTGAACTGGTCTTTAACAGCAGCCACTTACCCGAAATACTACAACAAGCCAACGTGACGCTCGCGATTGAATCCGACACTTTGATGCTAAAAGACAGCCTGGAGATGACCGATAAGGATCGCGAGAGCATATTGAATGCCTGCCTACGCTCAAGCCAAAGACGACTGGTCATCACCCATGGCACAGATACCATGACTCAAACAGCCGATCTCTTGAAAAACCACCCTGACTTGTCAGAGAAAACCATCATTCTGACCGGTGCGATGCGCCCCTTCAAACTGGGCATGACAGATGCGTCTTTCAACCTCGGTTCGGCATTGATGGCTGTTCAATTAGCGCCACCGGGAGTGTATCTCACCATGAACGGTCAACTCTTTAAGTCTGGTCGAGTCGTCAAAAACCGCGATTTGGGCATCTTCCAGACCGACCATTAACCCCTTTCTTCCCTTTTCTCTTGAACAACAGAGTTTAGCTTTTAGGACACCCAGACTGAATGAACCTTTTATTTGCTTATGTGACCGTCATTATGATTTGGGCGACCACGCCGCTGGCCATTCAATGGAGCGGTCACCTGGACTGGTTTTTCGGCATCGCTGCCCGACTGCTGATTACCGCCGGACTGGCCATTCCTCTGGTATTTTGGGTCATAAAAAAGCCGTTTTCTTTACACTGGCGAGAAGTACGGGTCTATTTTGCAGCCAGTCTAGGAATGCTCGGCGGCATGACCCCCATGTATTTTGCTGCACAAACCATGCCGTCAGGGTGGATTTCATTGATATTCGGCTTGACACCGATATTAACCGGGGTCTTCGCATTCTTTTTGCTAAAAAACTTTCAGTTGAGTCTGATCAAGGTATCCGGCATTTTGGTCAGCTTTTCAGGCTTGTTGGTCATCTTTCTGCCACATCTCACATGGCATTCCGAAAAGATATTGACGGGATTGGCATTCGCATTGGTGGGAAGTAGCTTTCACTCACTGAGCACAGTCTTGGTCAAGAAGTACAATCATGGCATCCCTAGTAGTCACATCGTCGCCGGCACCGCATGGATCAGTGCTTGTGCCTATCTCATCTTCAGGCCTGAGTTTCTCTGGCAGTTTCCGCAAATGGACCTCAAGGCACTTGGTGCCATCTTTTATCTGGGAACGGTCGGCTCTTTATTTGGTTTTATTCTGTACTACTCGATTCTGAAACAACTGGATGCCGTCAAGCTGGGGTTGATCACTCTGGTCACCCCGGTGATGGCACTTTTACTGGGGCACTTTCTCAACCGCGAACCGCTGGACGGTATGATCATTGCCGGCGCGTTACTGGTGATTTTGGGTTTGATTCTGTTCGAATTCGGTCAACGATTATTTAAACGTCAGCCACTGACCGCAGTCTGAAAAACCTGTTTCACCACTCCAGGCTTCTCAAATACTTGAAAATTGCACGTGCGGATTTAGGTGGCTTATTTTCATCCGCTTCCTTCTGTGCGTTACGAATCGATTGACGCAAAAAACTCCTATCCGCTTGAGGGTAATCCTGTAAGAATTCGTTTAAAGCCTCATCCCCTTCTTCCACCATACGGTCTCGCCACATCTCCAAACGGTGAAAGTGCGCATTCTGTTGTTGAGTTTTGACTTCAAGTTCATGAAATTTTTGCTTAATCTCGACCAGCAAGGGTTCATCTTTACGCAAAAGTTTTCCGATAAAAGCTTTCTGGCGTTTAAGCGCCGGCCCCTTATCCATTTTCTTGAGCAGGACAATTGCTTTGAGCAACTCATCAGGTAATCCGAAAGCCTTGATCGCGCTATCCGAAAGTTCCGCCAGCTTTTCTCCCAGCTCGGTCACAGCTTGTGCCGCTTTTTTGATATCGGTACGGCTTTCAAACTCTTCTTGTTCCCAATCTGGAATTTCTTTGACTTTCTTCACCCGGTTTACATTACGAGGTCTAACCATTTGATATCCTTTAAGTTGCGTATTTCATCGCAATAGTAAAATATTCGTTGATATCTGCCAAGCAGATAAGGCCATGTTAACAATTTTCATCAGGCACCTACGCCTCGGCCATCAATGCCAACCAATCCTCTTCTTCAAGCACGGTCACACCGAGTGATTCCGCTTTGGTACGCTTCGAGCCTGCTTTTTCTCCTGCGATGACATAATCCGTTTTCGCCGATACACTGCCCGTCACCTTGGCGCCGAGCGCGATCAAGCGGTTTTTGGCCTCGGTGCGCCCCATTGAACTTAAAGTGCCGGTTAAAACCACCACTTTTCCGGCAAAAGGAGAGTCCAAATCCACTTCGATGGATTCCGGTTCCGGCCAATGCATTCCCATCGAAAGTAATCCCGTGATGACTTCCTGATTGTGTGGTTGATTCAAAAAATTGATGATATGGGATGCGACAACCTCTCCCACGTCATCGACTTCCAACAACTCGTCATAAGTTGCCGCTTGAAGGGCTTCAAAACTTTTGAAGTGTGTGGCCAGATGGTTGGCCGTCACTTCTCCGACTTCGGGAATGCCCAGGCTATAAATAAATCGGGCCAAAGTGGTTTCCAGCGAATCCTGAATCGCTTGCACGACCTTTTCGGCCGACTTGGCTGCCATCCGCTCCAGAGTCGCTAGCTTTTCCGCCGTTAGGTGATATAAGTCGTCAGGATGGCGTACCCAGTCCTGATCGACTAATTGATCAATCAACTTGTCTCCAAGCCCTTGAATATCCATTGCTTTTCGCGAAACAAAATGTTGCAAAGCACGTTTCCGTTGTGCCGGACAAAAAAGTCCTCCGGTGCAGATATACACCGCCTTATCCATCTCTTTCACCACATCCGAACCGCACTCCGGGCAAGTCTTTGGCATCGAAAAGAGTTCGGTATGTTCAGGACGTTGTGCGAGGACGGGGCCGACCACTTCCGGAATGACGTCCCCCGCTCTTCTGACAATCACCGTATCGCCGACTCGCACATCCTTACGCATGATTTCATCCATGTTATGCAAGGTCGCATTCGACACCAGGACTCCGCCGACATTGACCGGTTCCAAACGCGCTACCGGCGTGATCGCGCCAGTACGGCCGACTTGAACTTCAATCGCCAGCAATTTTGTCCAGACTTCTTCAGCCGGGAATTTTCTCGCAATTGCCCATCTGGGGGCTCGTGCGGTAAATCCGAGTCGTTGCTGTAAGCCAATATCGTTCAGCTTATAGACAATCCCGTCGATTTCATAACTTAAGGTCGCTCTTTCGGCGAGAATTTTCTCATAGTAGCCAAACATTCCCTCTGATCCGGTCACGACTTCTGCATTGGGATTTTTCGGCAGCCCCCACTGGCTTAACTGTTCGATCATGTCATTATAGTGCTCGGGCAGCGGCCAG
>JAWVWZ010000008.1:0-14930 GCA_033723505.1 Hydrogenovibrio sp. | reverse complement strand
CCCACTTGAAGGCCCCATCCAATATGATGCCGCAATCGATGCGGAAGTCGCCCACCAGAAAATGCCGTCCAGTCAAATCGCCGGACAGGCAACCGTATTTATCTTTCCGGACCTGAATACCGGCAACAACACCTATAAAGCCGTTCAAAGAGCCTCCGGCGCCGTGGCAATTGGCCCAGTCCTGCAAGGCCTGAACAAGCCCGTCAATGATTTAAGCCGAGGATGCCGTGTTGACGATGTCGTCAACACGGTCGCCATTACCGCCATACAGGCACAACAATTGGAGTCGAAATCATGAAAATTCTGGTGTTAAACGCGGGCAGTTCGTCATTGAAGTACAGTTTTTTCGTGGGCGCCGATTCACATCTGGCAACCCATGGACTGATCGAAAATTTGGAAGCGCCGGTGGAAGGCCAGGCCACCAAAACCCATGGCGATGCCTTGTTCGAAGTTGAAGCGCGTCTGAGACAGGAAGGGCTTGCCGATAACCTCGGCGATTGCGATGCCGTCGGACATCGGGTGGTTCAAGGAGGTGAAGCCTTTCATGAAGCGACGCTCATCGACGAGGAAGTCATCCAGACCATTGAAGAACTCGGCCAAATCGCGCCCCTGCACAATCCGATCAACCTGATTCCGATCCGCTTTATCGCCGATCAATACCCGAACCTGAAACAAGTGGCGGTTTTCGATACCTCCTTTCATTTGACCTTACCGGATTATGCCTATCGTTATGCCATTCCCAACGAGCTCTACGATCAGCATCAAATCCGACGTTACGGATTTCACGGAACCTCGCATCTGCATGTTTCAAAACACCTCGCCAGCGCATTGGATCTGCCGCAGAATGAGGTCTGCCTGATTTCCATTCATCTCGGCAGTGGTGCCAGTGTCTGCGCGATCGAATATGGCGAAAGCATCGACACCAGCATGGGCTTCACCCCTTTGGAAGGCCTGGTCATGAGCACACGTTCCGGAGACTGCGACCCGGCGATTCCGCTTTATTTAATTCGCGAGCTGGGCTACAGTGCTGAATCGGTCGACCATCTGCTCAATCATGAAAGTGGCTTGAAAGGCCTGTGCGGCATCAGCGACATGCGCAGCCTGATGACGGCAGCGGAAGAAGGCAACCAGGAAGCACAAATCGCGTTGGATATTTTCACCTATCGCATCAATAAAACCGTCGGCAGTTATCTGGCAATCATGGACGAAGTGGATGCGTTGGTGTTTACCGGAGGGATTGGAGAGCATTCTGCGATGATCCGTGAGCGGGTACTGGAAGGCTTCTCAACCCGATTTGGAATCGAAATCGACTATGAAGCCAACGAAGATGCCGACGGCATGTGCTGTATCACGACGGAAGACAGCGAGCTTCAAGCCTGGGTGATTCCAACGGATGAAGAGCTGGAAATCGCTCAACAGGTTTTGGAAGAACTCATCCCCGTCAAGCTATGAATGTCTAAGCGAAACTCAACTGCGCTGAGAGAGATCGTAACCGATATGTTTGACGAAATCCCGCACTTCGAAACGATAGTCATCCTTGATGGTTTTTCGTTCATCAAAGATTTCATGATCGTTGTCGATCAGGACAAAAAAAGTCAACGAAAGCGCCCCTGAAGCCAGACTGGGAAGCAAGTCAATCAAATGCTGAATATCATCCCGGGTTAAACAGATTAAGGCGTTCAACTGATTCTGATGAATCAACAACTCCCCTTCTCCCAAAGAATCGCGATTATTATTTTTCACCTGGATCGACAGGTCGAACCTCTGCAGTTCCATGAAACGGTCAACCGGGGTGACAATCGGGCCGGTAAACTTCAACTCAGTTTCTTTGGTCAAATTATCATAGGTCTCGAAAAAAGATCCGCTTTCGACCGCCAGTTCAAATCTCAACATCCCTGATTCCTCTTTTATTTAAACGCTCAGGCGCCGCTTTGTTTGTTCAACCAGGGCAGTTCATCACTGGGGCCAAATATCTGACCGTTTTCGATCCGAAATTCTCCGGCTTCTCCCGGCCCCCAGATACGATGATTCTCGATCCACCAGATACCGGAATTGTAGGGTCCGACAATATATCCATCCTGAATATGAAACTCTCCCGACGCCTTAGGCCCCCAAATCGTATCATCCTCAATCCAATAACCTGTATCCATGTCACCTTCCTTACAACACTGACTTGAATGGTCAGTTTAGCCGATTGCACGTCAAGTGCAAACAGATTCCCGCTCGCGTTCCATTATTCGATGGCCTGCCAGTCTCTTTCATAGGCCACCACGCCATAACGTTCGCAGCGCATATCCGATGACCAGTGTGTCATGCCGCCTTTGTGCATCAAGTGATCGATAAAGGCTTCTTTTTCGGGCAATTGTGTCCACACAGAAGGCAAAAAGGTCGCGCGATGCATGCCATCGGAGAGAATCAAGCCATCCTCAAAAGGCACGAGCTGATCCATCAATGCCTGCTTGGTTTCACAATGAGGGATGGGTTCTGGCTCGGTCAGAATCGAAAATTCCACTTGCAGCCCTTGCAGTTCTTCAGCCGTGACCGGAGCAAAACGAGGGTCCCTGAATGCAGCACTGAACGCATTTTGGACGATGTCGTCGGCCAGGGGACGATGCGCCTGTAAACTGCCGATACAGCCTCGTAACTGCCCGTTAAGGTGCAGTGTCACGAAACTTGCCCCCGGACAATTCAATTGCTCGTCGGGGCTTTGATAGGCAGTCGGAAACCGCCCCGACACCCCGTTGAGAAGGGTCTGTTTAATCAACCGAAACAGTTGATTTTGTTGATCCCGCGTTAATGTCATTCAAGCCCCCATCATTTGCTCTGGTAAATGGCCCAAGTGCCGTAACCGACCACACTTTCGGTCGATCCGGCGGTATCTCCGGAGTTGACCAGCTCCAATTGTTCGATCTTGAATGCCTCAGGATCTTCGGCATGCGCCATCATTCCCAGCAGTCCCTGAATCCCTTTATAACCACAGGCTCGCTCTCCATTCAGACTCTGCCAATCCCGGCGATTGATGATGTCGGCAGTTTGATGATCGATCTGCCGAGCTTCATCATAGGCATGGAAGTGACTCAGGTCGCTGCTGATGACAAAAAACACACTCTCATCCTGCCACAGGCGCTCCAATACCTCGACCACCTGCAGGGTCGCTACATGACCGTTTAATAAAGGCAACACTTTCGCCTCCGGCAGAATCTCTTTAATGAACGGAAAATGGACTTCCAAGCTATGTTCCGGTGCGTTGGCATAATCCGAAACCCCGACTTGAGCGAATTCCGACAGCAAAGCATCGCGGATCACCGTATCCACTTTCAATCTGCCCAAAGGGGTTTCCAGTTCGTCGGCACTGACTGTCGCGATGCCTTCAAACGCCACACGGTGAGCCGGTCCCATCACCACCACGGTTTTGATCCGGTTTCCGGCGCCTTGCCAAAGTTGATAGCCTTTGGCTGCGGCCGCCCCCGAATAGGCATAACCGGCATGCGGCACGATCAATGCACGTGGCAAAGACACACCGGCATGCACACCAGCCGATTCTTCCGGCAACCAATGATCGAAATAAGATCTCAGTTGCTGTGGGCTATCGGGATAAAACAAACCGGACACTGCGGATTCTCTGACCGTATACATCACGCACCTCTTAATATGTTGAGACGTCTTTCAATTAATCTTACAAGATTCCTCAAGGCGCCTCTTGAAAAAACTCTAAACTATACTTATATATACGTATATTAACTCCAAATTCAAGAGGCAAAGAATGAAAAACGTAAACTTAAGCGATCCATCGGTCATCCCGGTCGGCCATTGGCATGAAGCGGAAAATGGGTTGATCCAGTGTGATCTTTGCCCTCGCGAATGCAAACTTCACGAAGGTCAACGCGGCTTCTGCTTCGTACGAGGCAGAATGAACGATCAAATGTGGCTGACGTCTTATGGACGCTCAAGCGGTTTCTGTATTGATCCGATCGAGAAAAAGCCGCTCAACCACTTTTTACCCGGCAGCGCGATTCTGTCTTTCGGAACGGCAGGCTGCAACCTGGCCTGTAAATACTGTCAAAACTGGGATATGTCCAAAGCCAGAGATATGGATCGCCTGCTGGATCAGGCTTCTCCTCAATCTTTGGCACAGGCAGCAAAACAACATCACTGTTCATCCGTGGCTTACACTTATAACGATCCGGTGATTTTCTACGAATATGCCATCGATACCGCCCAGGCTTGCCGTGAAGCAGGCATCAAGAACGTTGCGGTGACCGCCGGCTATATTAATCCGGAGCCAAGGGAAGAATTCTTCAAGTGGATGGACGCGGCCAATATCGACCTGAAGGCCTTCAACGAACGCTTTTATAAGAAATTGACCGGGTCGGAACTGCAACCGGTTCTGGAAACCATCGACTATGCGGTGAACGAAGCCGATACCTGGGTTGAATTGACGACCTTGTTGATCCCGGGAGAAAACGACTCGGAAAAAGAAATTGCGCAGATGTCGGAATGGATTTTGGAGCATTGTGGAGAGGACGTTCCAATCCACTTCACCAAGTACCACCCGGACTATCGCATGATGAACAATCCGGCCACACCGCAACAAACGCTGGAAACCGCGCGCAACATCGCGATGAAGACCGGGTTGAAGTATGTCTATACCGGAAATGTCATCCATCCGGAAGGTCAGGCAACCTATTGCCCTAACTGTGGTGAGAAAGTCATTGGACGTGCATACTATGAAATCACCGACTGGCATCTGGAAAACGGTTGTTGCAGCCATTGTCACACGCCGATTGCCGGAGTCTTCGAAAGTCAACATGGCACCTGGGGCAATCAGAGAATGCCGGTGCAGCTCAATGGATCACTTTAACCCTGCCTGGCAGATTCTGTGATCCAATATCTTCGTTTGAGGCGAACCTTGGGTTCGCCTATCGAGCTTTCTGCTTTTCAGTGATAGACTGCTGATACAGCAAAATGAATGCGATCAACGGCAGCAAAATATCCGTCCAAAAGACGACGCCGGCATTGCCCGGTGCAAAGTTATGATGAACCACCATTTGATAAACGTGCCCGCCGGCGGCGCCCCAACTAAATAGCGCAGGGCCGATCACCGCCGCAGCCCGAAAAGCCAACCCCTGCTTGAATGCCAACACCCCGACAACACCGAATCCCAGACTGGCAAATCCCACTTCATACTGAAATGGACTGTTCGCCCAACCGATGAAGGCGGCAGCCATCTCGGCAAAGAAAACATGCATGACAAAGTTATACAAATACGCAAAGCCAATGCCGAACAATAAAAAATAACCAAACAAGGCTTCAACCACTTGCTGTCGAGACCATGGCCGAGACTTTCTTGCCAAGGACACGGCCGCTGCGATTAACGCCAGAATGACAAACGACAACGAAAAATTACTCAAAACCCACTTGATGACCTCTGCCATAAGGCCTCCTTCAATGAACGACAAGGGTTCAATCTTACCCCAAACCTGATGGGGCCAGCCCTCTAAATCGTTCTTTTTCATACAGATTGTGATATGCTGCCACTAAAAAGCAGACCAAACTAACTGATCAAATGTTGTACACGCGTGTTTAAATTTCTACTCACATCGCTTTATTGTTTACTGACACTCAGTGTTTTCGCTCAAGCGAAGGCTGAGTTGCCGGCTCTTGACCTGTCCCAGTCAGCCCAGCATATCGGACACGCCTGCGAGACCTTTATCGACCCTGATCACCGGTTCACCTTCGACCAAATCACTGACATTCCCGACAGCTTATACCATCCTGTGAAAACGGATATCAGCAGCCATCTGTTTTCCAGTGCGACCATCTATTTCAAGTTCCGGGTCATCAACCGACAGAGCCGCCCGGTCAAACGCGTGCTGTTGTTCAGCACGGCCTGGTTGGATCATATTCAGGTCAAAATCGTTGGGCCAAGCGGTCAGGCGACTGACCTGCTGACAGGCAACCTCTATCCTTTCAGCCAAAGAGCGATGAAAAGCATTTATCCGAATGTGATGCATGAATTCGCTCCAGGCCAATCAAGCATCTATATTGAAGTCACAACCCGCGATCCGTTTATTGTGCCAATCTCCGTGCTAAAACCGGCCGATCTTTATCAGCAACAAGCCAAGGATCAAAGCTTCAAAACCTTTATTTACGGCATTATCACCGCGATGATCCTCTACCATCTTATTCTGTTTCTCAGTATTCGCCTGAAATACTATGCTTATTACGTCCTCTATCTGGCAGCTTTCTTACTAATGAATGCCAGTTATAACGGTTATACCTATGAGCTTTTCCTCGGCGATTACCCGACGTTGCAGAACTGGTTACAGTCTACGGGAATTTTCCTGTTCACGATTGCCGGACTCTTTTTTGCAAAATCCTTTTTGAACTTGGATAAATACGCCCCGGCGGCGCAAAAAAGCACTGACTACCTGATTCTGTTTTTTATCTTCACGCTGTTTTTCAGCGCGCTGTTCGGCTATCACGTCCATGTCATCACCTCTATCGCCCTCAGCGTTATTTTCAGCCTGTATGTTTTCTGGTTGTCGGTATTGTCGCTGATGAAAGGCAATACCTCCGCCCGTTTTTTCCTGCTGGGCACCACCGCCGGTTTGATTGGAACCGCCATCACCGCACTGACCGTCATGGCGATCCTACCCTATACCCACTTGGGCTATCAGGCCGTCGAGTTCGGTTTGGCCATTGATTCGATTCTGCTGTCGTTCGCTCTGGTGGATCGGGTGAAAGCCAGTGAAAGGGAAAAGAAGTTGGCGGAAAGTTTCGCCAATACCGATGCGCTCACGCTCCTTCCGAACCGGAGGGCTTATAACCTCTTATGTGAACAGGAGCGCGAACTGGCTCATACCATCTATCGGGAATACTTCACGGCCATGATGATCGATATCGATTACTTCAAAACTGTCAATGATTCCTATGGACATGCATTCGGCGATGACGTTTTGAGACAGGTCGCCAAACTGCTACTGTCATCCATCAAATCAACGGACTATATTTACCGGATGGGTGGAGAAGAGTTTTTGATCCTGCTACCGGATACGCCAGCGGATCAAGCACAGGAAATTGCCGAAAGGATTCGCGCCAAAGCCGAAGTGATGGATATTTTTATCGAAGAGACTGTTATCAATATCACTCTCAGTGTCGGCATTTCAGATCGTCCGGTAGATAACAAAACCATCGAAATCGCCGCCAATGCCGCCGACAAAGCGTTATATAAGGCCAAACAATCCGGTCGCAACCGTGTGGTCACCTTTCGCCAGCTATCAACGCAGTCATAATCGGCATCCTCCGATCAAACTGCGCTGTTTCTCCCGAAGTGGGCATTATTCGAATTCCAGTTCCGTATAGACCTGCTGGGCATTTAACCCTGAAAGCGAATCGAAATTCTTTAAGTATTGGTAGGCGCTTTGATCGACCTGGCGAATATCCGAAATATCGCCGCCGCCATCCATAAACGCCCGAACCGACTGTCTCAGATACACCAGATAATCATAGGTATCTTTCTTGGCTTTTGCCAAAGTGGTCGGCGCCCCGTGTCCGGGGACAATCACTCTTGGATGGCGGTCCGCAATCGCCTGAAAGCTTTCCAACCATCCCATTGTATTGGAGTAGGGCATTACCCCCAACATTCGATCGACATACACGATGTCTCCGGAAAACAGAATCCCGTGAGAGGGAATCCAGACAAACGCGTCACCGGGCGTATGCGCAGGCGCGACGTGATGGAGATATAATTTGATATTCCCCAAGTCCAATGTCATGGATTTGGCGAACGTCTTGTCGGCATATTTGGCTTTGGTGCCCGCCATCCCTTTTGAACCGACAAGCATCTGCAATCTTGACATTTGCTGATTCAAACGGGCTTTATGATCTTTATCGGCAGCCTGGCTGGCGATAATGGTCGCCCCCTGTTGCGAAAAATAACCGCTGCCCAACCAACGGTGATCCTGCCCGCCCGTATTGATGACATAGAGAATCGGCTTGTGCGTGACGGTTCGAACCATCGCTTCTATTGCTTTCGCGCCCTGATAACTGCCTCCGGCATCGATCAGCGCGACCCCTTTCTGGCCAATCACAAACCCAAAGGTTGCATTGTTGCCCAGGTTTTCCGGGGTTCGATCGGTGGTCTCTCCGACAATCGCATAAACCGCCTTATCCAATTTCACCAGTTTTAATGGCTCTGCAGAAGCAACGCTGGAAACCATCCAGACGGCCACCGTAAAAACAAGATACCTGATTTTGATCGTCATACCCCTATCCTCATTTGGTTGGGTCCTGAACCGGCAGGGCCTCTTTCACGATTACAAGCCATTTCTTGTGGCCTGTCCCTTTTACTCTATGATTTTTCCGCGCAAAGATTTAATCTTTCCCCGGTGTTTTTTCTGTTCCAGACGTCGTTTCTGCGACCCTTTGGTCGGTTTGGTCGGACGCCGGGTTTTATGCACCACGGCGACACTTCGAATCAACTCACGTAAGCGTTGCAATGCATCTTCCCGGTTCGCCTCCTGCGTTCTGAAGCGCTGTGCTTTGATGATCACCACACCGTCTTTACTGATACGTCCATCTTTCAGGTTCAACAGTCTTTGTTTGTAAAATTCCGGCAGGGACGATGCCTGAATATCGAATCTCAGGTGAATCGCCGAGGCGACCTTATTGACATTTTGGCCTCCGGCCCCCTGCGACCGAATGGCCGTCAATTCGATTTCCTGATCGGCCAGCGAAACGGTATTGGAAATAGACAGCAATCAAAACTCCTTAAACAAATTTAATATAGGCATACCCTCTCATCTGCAAATCAATCATACGTGTGTAGGCATCAAATACGATTTTCACGCCCGGTAAGACATCTTTTGCCGTCCAGCCATGTGCCTTCATCGTGACATGACAAAGTTCGACACTGACACCGTGCTGAATCAGCTCCTGAACAACCTTCTTGTTCGGATTGACGTCAAAAGGGTTGCCGACATGGTTTTGATAGGGTTTGTTTTTCAACAGCCAATAGCCTGCGCCCCCGTGAACCACCACGCTGATATGAATTTCCTTCATCGGCACGTGCTGTTTTTTATAAGCTTCCAGCAAACCGCGGACATAATACAGCGCTTTACCGATTCCCGCTTCCTGCTGGTCCTGGTTCACATCGTAAACCACCCGAATATCATGCTTTTGCTGTACCGGCAGAATCTCGGTCGAAGCGGCAAATGCCTGGAGTGAAAAGAAGACGAAAAAAGCCGGGACGGCTGCCCATTTGAAACACTTCGTTAAATATGACATGGTCTTTCTCCTCGGTGTTACCTGCTTGGGAAAGACAGAACGGCTCCAGAGGCTGGAATCGACTGCATGATTTATCTTAACGAAATTTCAGATAAAAGAATATGGATGAATACTGAAAAACGGTATCGAATCACCACCGGTCTCAACTGGCACCCATAAAAAAGGCGCCGGAGGCGCCTTGATACGGGAGGTTAACGTAGATTTAAAACATCCTGCATATCAAACAACCCTTTGTCCTTGTGCGCAACCCACAAACAGGAACGTGCCGCCCCCTTGGCAAAGGTCATTCGACTGGAAGCCTTATGAGTGATTTCTACCCGCTCGCCTTCGGTCGCGAACAATACCGTATGATCTCCGACGATATCTCCGGCTCTGACCGTCGCAAACCCGATGGTATTCGGATCACGTTCACCGGTAATGCCTTCACGGCCGTAAACTGCGCATTCTTTCAGGTCTCGACCCAAGGTTTCGGCGACGACCTCTCCCATTCTCAGCGCTGTTCCGGAAGGCGCATCGACCTTATGACGGTGATGGCCTTCAATCACTTCAATATCATACCCTTCGTTCAAGACTTCGGCGGCCTGCTTCAACAGCTTCAAGCACAAGTTCACACCAACGCTGAAATTAGCGGCAAAAATCACGGCGATTTCCTCTGCTGCCTGCTTGATCAGCTTCAAGCCGGCTTCGTCAAATCCGGTCGTACCGATGACGATTTTCTTTTTCTGCGCCAGGCAGACTTTGATGTTATGCAATGTGGTTTCCGGCGTAGTGAAATCGATCAGGACGTCGAAGTCATCCACCACCTGTTCGATCTGGTCGACAATCTCAACCCCCAGAGTACCGACTCCGGCCAATTCTCCGGCATCCGCACCGACCAGGGAGGACCCCGGTCTTTCAATCGCGGCCGAAACACTCAGGCCTTCGGTTTGGTTGACGGCGTCGATCAAATTTTTTCCCATACGGCCAGAGGCACCGATAATTGCAACTCTCATGTCAGTTCCTTTATTTTCGATTGAGTGTGACACTTACTTCCAAGGGTTATCCGAATCTTTTTTCGACCCACCCTCTTCCTCGTTTTTGAAGAAAGATTTTACCGCATCGAAAAAGCTGTGTTCTTTCGGACTATGCTGTTTATGATGTTTGCCTTTCAAGCTCTCGTCGAATGCCGTCAGCAATTCTTTCTGTTCCTGAGTCAATTTCACCGGCGTTTCGACATGTACCTGAACAATCATATCCCCGGTCTGCGACGAACGCACCGACTTCACACCCTTACCGCCAAGCTTGAAACGCTGTCCGGACTGAGTGCCCGCCGGAATCTTCAAACTGGCTTTACCGTTCAGGGTCGGCACATCAATGGCGCCGCCCAAAGCCGCCGTCGTGAAAGACAAAGGCAGTTCACAGAAAAGTGTATTGCCGTCGCGCTGGAAAATCGGGTGACTCTTCACGCGGATACGGACATACAGGTCACCATGCGGCGCACCCGGTTCACCCGCTTCGCCTTCCCCTTGCAGACGGATACGGTCTCCGTTGTCGACGCCCGCCGGAATTTTCACCGTCAGCGTTTTATGGCTATGCTTATATCCTTCGCCACGACAGGATTTACAAGGCGACTTGATCATCTTACCGGAGCCATGACAGGTCGGACAAGTACGGGATACGGCAAAGAAACCTTGCTGAATGCGAACTTGACCCGAACCATGACAGGTCGGACACGTATCTACTTGTGAACCCGGCTCGGCACCGGACCCTTCACAGGCATCACAGACTTCTTTGGTTGGAATACGAATATCGACGCTGGTTCCGGCCACGGCTTCTTCCAGCGAGATTTCCAGTTCATACTGCAAATCGTCTCCAGGCTGCGGGCCCGCATTGCGGAAACCGCCACCGAAAATGTCGCCGAAGATATCGCCGAAGTCGGCAAAACCGCCGCCTCCGAAGCCACCACCGGCACTGCCGTCTACTCCGGCGTGACCGAACTGGTCATAGGCTTGACGTTTTTGCGGATCGGACAGGATCTCATAAGCCTCCGAGGCTTCTTTGAACTTGTCTTCCGCTTCTTTATTGTCTGGATTTCGGTCGGGGTGATAGCGCATCGCCAGTTTGCGATAGGCTTTTTTGATCTCTCCGTCCGAAGAGGTCTTACTGACTTCTAAAATCTCGTAATAATCTCTTTTACTCATATTCTTTCATCAATTTGGAATGCGTTTAAAAAATTGTTATCCCAAAGAATTTATTGACCCCCGCTTTCGCGATTTCAAAACCCTTTCGGATAATAACTTATCGGCCTGTCGCTCTCGGCCATATAAAAACGGGCAATTCATTACTGAATTGCCCGAATATCGGCGCTCATTATAACGAGTAATGCCTCGGCAAACTCATTAAATCAGCACACCGGATTATTTTTTATCGTCGTTGACTTCTTCAAATTCGGCATCAACGATATCATCATCCGCTGCAGAAGAACCTTGTTGTTCTGCGCCAGCGTCTGCACCCGGTGCTTGTTGCGCATAAGCTTTTTCAGCCAACTTCTGGCTGGCTGTCGCCAATGCTTGCGTTTTCTCGTCGATCGCTTCTTTGCTATCGCCTTTGATGGCTTCTTCCAAGTCGGCAATCGCTTTTTCGATCGCTTCTTTTTCTGAAGCTTCAACCGCATCGCCTTGCTCGCTAAGCAACTTCTTCGTGCCGTGAATCATCGCATCCGCCTGGTTACGAACTTCTACAAGCTCTTTCAGCTTCGCATCTTCAGCAGCATGCGCTTCGGCATCTTTCACCATCGCTTCCACTTCTTCTTCCGATAGACCGGAAGAGGCCTGGATTGTGATGTGCTGCTCTTTGTTGGTCGCCTTATCTTTTGCAGAAACATTCAGGATACCGTTAGCATCGATATCGAACGTCACTTCGATTTGAGGCGTCCCACGTGGTGCAGGTGGAATCTCATCCAGGTTAAACTGTCCTAGAGACTTGTTCCCGGAAGCCATTTCACGTTCCCCTTGAAGGACGTGGATGGTTACCGCAGCCTGATTGTCTTCCGCTGTCGAGAAAGTTTGCGACTTACGCGTCGGAATCGTCGTGTTTTTCTCGATCAACTTGGTCATCACGCCACCCATGGTTTCGATCCCTAGGGATAGAGGCGTTACGTCAAGCAGAAGCACGTCGTTAACGTCACCAGACAAGACACCCCCTTGAATCGCAGCCCCCATTGCCACCGCTTCATCAGGGTTCACGTCTTTACGTGGCTCTTTACCGAAGAACTCTTTCACTTTCGCCTGAACCATTGGTACACGCGTTGAGCCCCCGACCAAAATGACATCGTCGATGTCTGAAGCCGATAGGCCGGCATCTTTCAGTGCCGTCTTACAAGGTTCGATTGAACGCGTCACCAAATCTTCGATCAAAGACTCGAATTTGGCACGGGTGATTTTCATGTTCAAGTGCTTCGGACCGGTTGCATCTGCGGTCACGTATGGCAGGTTAATGTCCGTCTGCTCACGGGAAGACAATTCGATCTTCGCCTTTTCCGCCGCTTCACGAACACGTTGCAGTGCCAACTTGTCCAATTTCAAATCAACATTCTGATCTTTCTTGAATTCTTCAGCGATGTAATCAACGATAACGTTATCGAAGTCTTCCCCACCCAGGAAAGTATCCCCGTTGGTGGAAAGCACTTCTACCTGCTTCTCGCCGTCAAGATCGGCAACTTCGATGATGGAGATATCGAATGTCCCACCGCCCAAGTCATAAACCGCGATCTTGCTGTCGTTGGTGACCTTGTCCATCCCATAGGCCAAGGCTGCCGCAGTCGGTTCGTTGATGATACGTTTAACGTCCAGGCCGGCGATTTTCCCCGCATCCTTAGTCGCTTGACGCTGAGCATCGTTGAAGTATGCAGGCACAGTGATAACCGCTTCAGTGACTTCATGCCCCAGATAGTCTTCCGCTGTTTTCTTCATTTTCATCAACGTACGGGCAGACACTTCCTGAGGTGACAGTTTTTTACCGTCGACTTCCACCCACGCATCGCCATTGTCAGCAGGAATGATTTTGTAAGGCACCATGTCCTTATCTTTCTGTACGACCGCATCGTCGGCACGACGACCGATCAAACGCTTGATTGCAAATAAGGTGTTTTCAGGGTTCGTTACCGCTTGGCGTTTCGCAGAATCCCCAACCAAGACTTCGCCGTCTTGCGCATAAGCCACGATTGAAGGCGTGGTTCTCGCCCCTTCGGCATTCGGAATTACTTTTACTTCCTTACCTTCCATTACGGCAACACAAGAGTTGGTTGTCCCTAAGTCAATCCCAATGATTTTAGCCATGTTTTCTCTCCAATTTCATCGCCTTGGGCGATGCATTACATAATTAAATTTTTGTTGAAAATTGTTAACGTTAGTTTTTATATAGGGCAGTGTTTTTTTAATTCAAGGTCATTCAGCAAATTTTCGCTGTTTTTTTCCTGAATTATTGCGCCACCACAACTCTTGCCGGGCGAACCAGGCGGTCATTCAGGCTATATCCCTTCTGCACCACATCCATCACCGTATTGGATTCATGATCCGGTGAAGGCACCATCGTCAAAGCTTCATGGCTTTGAGGGTCGAATTTTTCACCTTCCGGATTGATACGTTCAACATTAAAGGTCGACAACACATCCAGAGTTTGCTTGAAGGTGATTTCGATCCCTTCACGAATACTCTCCAGCGTGGCTTCTTCGTTATTGGCCGCCGCCATGCCCATTTCCATCGAATCCAAAACCGGAATCAACGCATCAACGAATTTTTCCAATGCGAATTTATGAGCGTTCTCAACATCAATACGGGTACGGCGCTTCAGGTTTTCCATATCGGCCAAAGTTCTCAATGCCAATTCCTTCTGCGCTTCGATCTCCTTGTTCGCTTCCGCCAACAAAGCATCTAAATCTTTTTCAACCGCATCTTCGGCATTTTGCGTTTCTTCGGAAACGGATTCCTCAACGGTTGGAATGTGTTCTTCGTTCGCTTGTTGAGTGTTCTCGTTTTTAGACATATCGTTCTCCAAAAGGGTAAATGTTAAATCGGTAGATTTATGGGGCTGTTTTTTCGGCATTCAAGAGAAAAATCGAAAAAAAATTCAAAACAGGTTCGCCCCCGCCTGGCAGATTTTCAATCTGCGCGGGAAGGATTCAGAGAAAAGCGGTCGATTAAGCCGTCGGGCCTTTCTTAAGCAAAGAACTGAGAATTTTCGCGGTCATATCGACCTTGGGGACGATCTTATCGTAAGGCATGCGCGATGGCCCGACAACGCCGAGCACGCCCATGACCTCGCCGTCGACATCATAGGGCGTGGTGATGATACTGCAGTTTTGATAGACCTCGTTACCGCACTCTTTGCCGATATAGACCTGCACGCCGTTGGCCTGCATCGATTTATCGAACAGTCTCAACAGATGGGAGTGTTGCTCAAAAGATTGGAACAAGGCCTTGAGCTTATCGGTATCGGCCAATTCCTCGTAATTGAACAGGTTCGCCTGACCGGACACGAAATAAGGCGCCGCCGTCTGAATCTTTTTCTCGATCACCTCATCGGTCGCTTCGACAATCGACAGCATCAGCTTATCCATATCGTGTCGCAACGCATCCAGACGCTCGACAATACTTTGCTTGATT
>JAWVWZ010000007.1:0-15112 GCA_033723505.1 Hydrogenovibrio sp. | reverse complement strand
TTCAAACGGCAACTGGTTCTGCTGCGCCATTGTTTTACGAAACCCTTTAGTCGCAAGTGCTGTCATCCCCGGAAGAACCCACACCAACTGTGGCAACACCGAGTTCCAGTCAATGCGTCGCAACCAGCCGGGACCAACCGGGCTTTTCAATATCATCGCAGGATTACCAACGGGGGAGACTCTAAGTCCGGAAACATCTTTAAATAAGCATTTTACCCCATAAAAAGAAAAAAACACCTCCACTTGCTTATCCATTGCCGCAGCTGTGCTTGCCAGAATCATGGTTGAGTACGCCCAATCGAGCGTTCCTTTTGTATGAATAATACTTAGTGTTTCCTGTTGCGACACCTCTCTACCCTCTCTTTTCCGTTTCAATCAAAAAGCGAATCTCGTCAGCCTCTTCGGCCAACAACTTCACCGCCAAGCCCTGCTGATGACAAAAAGCCGGTACATCTTTCAAAGCTCCTCGGTCACTGACTCGCATCGTCACTAAAAGGGCTTCCCCCGCATGCTGTGCCAGCAATTTTTTCAATTTTAGCAAAGGCATCGGACAAGGCATCCCAATCACATCCAGCATCAGCTCTGTTTTCAAATCCATCTTCCTTTCACAATATAAACTTTATTCACCACATACTTTCTTCTACAATTAAAGACATCCACTATTATCATACTAAAAAAGCGGATAGAGCACTCATACGGAAACCATAAAAACACTATGCGCCACCTTTTCAGATTCCTTCTCCTATTCTCACTTCCTTTTACCTGTTATGGCTCTACCCTGCCGGATCTGGGCGCGCCGGACCTAAAAGACTATGATTCTCAGACAGAAACAACTTTGGGCAGAGCCTTTTCCACGACACTGCACCAACAATATGACCTGGTTTACGACCCGGTCATTCTGAGCTATGTCAGACACATCGGAAATAAAATCACCAGTGAAACCGGACAGAACCGGAGTTTCAGCTTCTACATCATCAACAACTCCGAAATCAATGCTTTTGCCGGGCCCAACGGCGTCATCGGCATCCACACCGGTTTAATCGAAGCCTGTCAAACGGAAGATGAACTGGCATCCGTCATCGCTCACGAAGTTGCCCACGTCACCCAAAGGCACTTGTCCAGAACATTCGAATACCAAAATAACACCGCAAGCGTCTCCAGTATTGCCTCATTAATCGCAGCCATCCTCGTTGGCAGCCAGGACATCAATGCGGGGATTGCAACCTACATGGGCGGCATGGGGCTCAATATAGAACAACAGCTCAAAAACTCTCGTATTCACGAAAGTGAAGCGGACTATTTCGGTATCAAATACTTAGAAAAGGCGGGGTACAACCCAAATGCCATGGCCGATTTTTTCGGGCGTCTCTCAAAAGAAGCCCAACAATATGAATTCAAGGTACCTGAGATTCTGCAAACGCACCCGGTCACTGAAAACCGCCTTGCCAAAGCCAGAGCCAGAGCCTATCAGTTATCCGACGGCAATATGGGCTACCATTCCAAAAGTTTAAGACTCATCCAGCTGCGACTTCGCGCCTTGATGGGAGACAATAAGTCCTATCGCGAACAACCTTTGACCGATTATGAAAAATGCTACCTGAACAACTTTAAGCAACTGAACCGCCCCAGCGCACACCCGAATTTCGACTTGGCCTGCCTCGACAAGGCGATCAAAGCGCGACCAACCGACAAACTTCTTCGCATAGAGCGCGCAAACATCAACAGTCAGCTCGCAGCGGATAAAAGCCTCGAGGAGTTCACCTATCTGGAAGCCATCTATCCATCCGACTTCAGCATTCCCTATTTACATGCAAAAGCGCTTGCGAGAAACAATCAGCGTGAAAAGGCAATCGAGTTGCTGAAAAGTGCCACTCCAAAATATCACTACCAGTACCTGCTGTATTCGGAACTGGCTCGCTTGTATTCTGAAACGAACGCAACCAAATTTGTTTATTATTATGATGCTCTGGCGAACTACAACATCGGCAACATCGACAAAACACTTCACCTTGTGCATCAGGCCAAAAAGCTCGAAAAAAACCAGAAGAGTGTTTTTTATACAAAACTTCAACAACTTGAAGACCAGATCACCCCAGACAAAAAAAAGCCCAAGGATAAAGAAAATAAATAGCAACCCGGATAGACATAAATTTTTTTTTAGCTCTATTAAATATTACTATCGAGAATAAGCATAAAATACTTGCGTATAAAATATATATCAGTAATCTATGCGTCTAAGGGCAAAAACTGCTCATAAACCTATTTCAAAATAGGAAGAATAGATAAAGAAAAGTCTACCGGCTTTTTTCAGGAGGATAAGAATGTTGAAAACTAAAATGAAGCAATTACTGACTGCTTTGGCAATATCAAGTGCTGTTGCTGTAGCGCCTGTTTCAGTTCAAGCCGCAGATAAAGGAATGAGTGATATTGAAGCAGGGAAGAAGTTAGCTTTCAGTAGATCTAAAGGAAATTGTCTTGCTTGCCACGCAATTCAAGGCGGACAATTGGCTGGGACAATCGGTCCTGCGCTAATTGCCATGAAGCTGCGTTACCCTGACAAACAAAAACTTTTTGATAAAGTCTGGGGCAAACCAGGAACACAAATTCCTAATAGTATGATGCCTCCGTTCGGACAAAACGGAATCCTTACAGATAAGGAAATCAATCAAATCGTTGATTTCATTTATACTCTGTAATTTAACTTTTAATAAACCTTAAACGGGAGTTTAAAACCTTATGAAACGTAGATCTTTCCTTAAAGGTACTCTAGCAACTGGTGCTGCTGCTGTTGCAGTTAACGCTGGTCTTCTAACACCTTCAACTGTACTAGCAGATTGGAACAAAAAAGCTTTTGAAGCTAAAAAAACTGCTGACGCGCTTAACGGCATGTACGGAACTTCTTCAGCACAGGATTCTGGTGACATTTCTCTAAAAGCTCCAGCGATCGCAGAAAACGGTGCTGTTACACCGATCACTATCGATGCATCAAAAATGTCTGGTGTTGAGTCTATCTCTATCATCGCAAGCAAAAACCCAATGCCTCTAGTATGTGAGTACAGCTTTGCAGACGCAGCTGAAGGTTTCGTTTCTACACGTATCAAAATGGGTGAAACTCAGAACGTAGTAGCAATCGTTAAAGCTGGCGGTAAACTATATAAAGCAGAACAAGAAGTTAAAGTAACTATCGGTGGTTGTGGTGGTTAATCCATCATCCTGAATGATACTTTTTTACGAATAACTGCAAAATATTAAAGGAAATAACATGTCAATTAAAATCAGAATGCGTGGAAAATCTAAAGGTGGCATCGCTGAAATTAAGGCTTTGATCAAGCACCCAATGGAATCTGGTGCTCGTATGAACAAGAAAACTGGTAAGCCATATCCTGCTAACTTCATCGATATGGTAGAAGTTCTAGTAAACGGAACTAAAGCAATCGACGCTCAATGGTCTGGTGCTGTTTCTGCTAACCCATACGTTGGTGTTAAAGTTAAAGCTAACAAAGGCGACAAAGTTACAATCAATGTTGCTTCTAATGTTGGTGATAAAGGTACTCATTCAATCAAAGTTAAATAATTTTGATGTACCTGACACTTGCTCCTTAACCGGAGCAGGTGTATAAACTACTAAACACATATACATATATAATAATACTTTATAAATAAAGAGTTCTCGGACGGAGGAATGGGATGAAGAAAACACTGCTAGTCGCCTTAACATTAGGTGCAACAGCGACAGCCTCAGTTACTATGGCTGCCACAATGGATCCTGAGCAAAGTCGTCAACAATTGGTTGATTACTTCAAAGCGAAAAATCCAAACATTAAATTCGAAGATTATAAGAATGGTGCTTATATCTACTCCGCAGATAAGATGGCTCAATACGAGTCAGTGATGGAGTTCCCTCCATACTTAGATGCGCTTGACGCGGGTGAAGCTTTATATAATAAAGATAAAGCTGTCTACGACAAATGCTTCGGTTCCGATGTAACCAAAGTTCGTGTCCAATTCCCACGTTTTAATGAAAAAACTCAAGAAGTTGAAACCCTTGAAGGGCAAATCAACAAATGTCGTACCGATGCAGGGCTTAAAGCTTTCAAATGGAAGAAGGGTGATATCGCTCGTCTATCTGCATACTTCGCGTACGAAGCACGTGGTCAGAAGATCAACGTGAAAATCGATTCTGAAGGTGCTAAAAAAGCATTCCTGGAAGGTCAGAAGTTCTTCATCACACCTCGTGGTCAGTTGAACCTTTCTTGTGCTAAATGTCACACCTACAATGCAGGTCGTAAGGCGCGTGCGAACATTCTTTCGCCAAACCTTGGGCATACTACGCATTTCCCAGTTTTCCGTGCTAAATGGCAAAACCTAGGAACACTACACCGCAGATATGGCGGCTGTAACAAAAACATGCGTGCTAAGCCATTCAAAGCACAAAGCAAAGAATACAGAGACTTGGAATTCTTTGAAGCTTACATGGATAACGGATTGGAAATTAACGGTCCAGGTTATCGCGAGTAATTCCTTATTACTCACACAACAAAAAACCCAGCTTTAAGCTGGGTTTTTTTATACTTCGAATAAATTGGCAAGCTAAAAAAGCTTAACGTTATGTTAAGCCCTAATAATTGTCTTCGAGCATTTGCTCCCCTTCAAACAACCAGTCAGCGCCCTGTCTGACCCACTTTTCAACTCTCAAGAAAACTTCCGGATCGTTCAAACCGATCTTTTGAGCAATGGCAAAGACTTTATCCTGCTCTTCCTCGCCGAAATGTCCATCTTTGTACGACAACTTAATCAACTCTTGCAACAAAATAATCTTAGAGGCCTTGGTATCAAACACGCGCAATGCATTATCCATATTGACTGCGGATTTATCCAAGTCAAATTCAATGCCAAACGCTTCACTGAAGTTTTTTAGATAACTCACTTCTTCATCGGAAACATCCAAATCCGCATTCGCCAGCAGGACAGCTAAATCAAACACAACCTGCCTTTGCTGAGGCGTTAATCTATCTGCAAACATATTACTATTTCTCCTTAAGAATCCTATCAAATGAGAACGTCGTTGTTCATCGTTATAAAAGTCACCGAGAAGATGCCTGCCGAATCCAATCTGCTGATTCAACAGTATCCATCTCGTTTAAAAATCATTTCTCAATCTGCTCAACGTTTCTCACGGCACCAAAGGCAGCGCTCGTCGTCATCGCCGCGTAAGCTCGCAAGGCAGCACTAACTTTACGTGAGCGCTTCTCAGCAGGCTTCCAGGCCAACTTGCCTTTCGCAACCATCGCCTGACGTCGTTCAGCCAGTTCTTCGTCCGTCAACTGCACTTCTATTGTACGATTCGGGATATCAATCTCGATGATGTCTCCCTGCTCGATCAGACCAATATTTCCGCCTTCCGCAGCTTCAGGCGAACAATGCCCGATTGAAAGCCCGGATGTCCCCCCGGAAAAACGTCCATCCGTCAATAATGCACAAGCCTTCCCAAGACCTTTTGACTTGAGGTAACTGGTCGGATACAACATCTCCTGCATCCCAGGCCCCCCTTTCGGTCCTTCGTAACGGATCAAGACAACTTCGCCAGCTTTGACTTCGTCACCCAAAATCCCTGCGACCGCAGCATCCTGACTTTCGTAAATACGAGCAGGGCCGGAAAACTTGAAGATTTCCTCATCCACACCGGCCGTCTTCACAATACAACCATCTAGAGCGATATTACCGTAAAGCACGGCCAAGCCGCCTTCTTTGGTGTACGCATGTTCAAGACTTCTGACACATCCATTTACCTCGTCGGTATCCAACGTTTTCCAGCGTTTGTTCTGACTGAAAGCTTCTGTGGTACGAACATTGCCTGGCGCCGCTTTATAAAAAGTCTTGACCGCCTCATCTTCCGTTCGGGTAATATCCCACAATTCAAGCGCTGCACCCATGGTAGATGCATGAACCGTTCCGACATCGGTATGAATCAGTCCTCCGCGCTCCAGTTCACCTAAAATTCTCATGATGCCACCGGCGCGATGAACATCTTCCATGTGATAAATCTTCGAGTTAGGTGCCACCTTGACCAAACAAGGGACTTTTCTCGAAATATGATCCATATCCGCCATTGTGAAGTTCACTTCGGCTTCACGAGCAATCGCCAATAAGTGCAACACGGTATTGGTGGAGCCTCCCATGGCAACATCCAAAGCCATTGCATTTTCAAATGCTTCAACTGTTGCAATCGATCTTGGCAACACGCTGTCATCATCTTTTTCATAATATTGTTTCGCCAGCTCGACAATACGACGACCGGCTTCCTCAAACAGGTGACGGCGATCCGCATGCGTCGCCAATGTGGTTCCGTTGCCCGGCAACGCAATCCCCAAGGCTTCAGCAAGACAGTTCATCGAGTTGGCCGTAAACATCCCTGAGCAGGAGCCACAGGTCGGACAAGCTGAACGTTCAACCTCATCAACATCGGTATCGGAACAATGATCGTCCGCCGCCATGACCATGGCATCGACCAGATCGAGCTTAATCCCCTCACCGCCTAACACCGTTTTACCGGATTCCATCGGACCACCTGTGACAAAAATGGTTGGAATGTTCAGACGCATTGCCGCCATCATCATCCCCGGAGTGATCTTGTCACAGTTGGAAATACAGACCAGCGCATCTGCACAGTGGGCATTACACATGTATTCCACCGAGTCGGCAATCAAGTCACGGGACGGCAGAGAATACAGCATCCCATCGTGCCCCATCGCAATCCCGTCGTCGACAGCGATCGTATTGAACTCTTTGGCGACGCCGCCAGCTTCTTCAATCACTCTCGCAACCAATTGCCCCATATCTTTCAGGTGCACATGTCCCGGTACGAATTGAGTAAAAGAGTTGGCAATCGCGATAATCGGCTTACCGAAATCTTCTGTCTGCATCCCAGTCGCACGCCATAGGGCGCGAGCGCCGGCCATATTTCTTCCGTGTGTGCTGGTTTTTGAACGATATTCTGGCATAGTCATCTCTCTCGTCATTTATTTAGCTGTTTTCATTGGCAACCACCGAAGGAAACCCTTATTTATTCGCTATTTTTTTGTTTTTGCAAACAGCCTGTTATACTTATACAAATTATCCTAATATTCTCTCATATATATGCTGCAATCTGAATTAGATTTTATCAATAACTTAAGGCAGTCCTCACCTTATATTGCCAAGCATCAAGGGAAGACTGTCGTCATCTATTTACCGGGAGAACTCATCTCCCTTCCGGAAAATTTATTGCAGTTTGCCAAAGACATCGTCTTACTGAACAACCTCGGCCTGAAAATCGTCATCACCCTAGGCGCCAGCCTGCAAATCAACCAAGCACTGGCGCAAAAGCAACTGGAATGGCAGATGCACCAACAGTGCCGCGTGACCACCGCCGAGCACATTCGCACCCTTCAGGAAACCATCGGATTGGTTCGATCTCAACTGGAAGCAGCTTTCAGCCAGGCTTGTGCCGAGCAACACGCGCCCTTGGCGCTGGTTTCCGGAAACTGGGTCATCGCCAAGCCCAAAGGCGTGATCGAAGGTGTCGACTTCCAGCATACCGGCGCCTTAAGAAAGATCAACTCGACCGCCATCAACGACTGTTTGAATGCCGGACAAATCTGTTTACTGACGCCTTTGGCTTACTCTCTCTCCGGTGAAGTCTTTAACCTGAACACCTTGGAGCAGGCCTTTGCGGTATCCAAATCTCTGAATTCGGACAAGCTGATGATTTTCAGCGAGGAGACAACATTGTCCGGGCTGCCCAAGGCCATGAGTCTTAACGACATCAAAACGTATTTGCACACCCAAACGCCCGGCGCCAGCCAGAAAAACCTGTTGCAACTGGCATTGGATGCCAGCGAAAAGGTCAAGCGTATCCATTTGATTTCACAGCAGGAACCCAGCGCCATTTTGCTCGAACTCTTCAGCCGGGATGGGCTGGGCACCTTACTCTACGCCGACCGCTATCACCAACTCAGATTCGCTGACATCGAAGATGTGGCGGGCATTTTAAACCTGATTTCCCCGCTTGAAGAGCAGGGAATCCTGGTGAAACGCTCTCGTGAAATACTCGAACAAGAAATCCAAAACTTCATTGTGGCAGAAGTCGACGAGCAGATCATCGGCTGTGCGGCGCTTTACCCGCTCGGTGACAGCCAAGGCGAACTGGCCTGTTTAGCCGTTGACCAAAGCTATCAGGGAGACTCTCTCGGCAAAGAATTACTGGAAAAACTGGAAAAACATGCTAGAGAACAAGGCATTGAATCGCTCTTCCTGTTAACGACCCATACCCACCACTGGTTTCAGGAACAAGGATTCCAATCTGCCGAAATCAGTGATCTGCCGGAAAAACGGCAACGTCTCTACAATTATCAAAGACAGTCGAAAGTTCTTATTAAAAGACTCTGAACAACGAAATATTCAAAAGGAAGCATGAAACAAGTCACCTTAATCAAAGACCGCTTTCGCGGTTTCCTACCTGTCGTCGTCGATGTCGAGACCGCCGGCTTCGATCCTAATATAAACGCTCTGATCGAAATCGCTGTGGTCACGCTCAAAATGAATAAAGACGGCCTACTGGAAAAAGACCAAACCTATCAGGCGAATGTACTGCCTTTCAAAGGCTCCAAACTCGACCAAAGCGCATTGAAATTTATCGGCGTAGAAGATCCGACCCACCCTTTCCGACTCGCGATTTCGGAAAAAGAAGCCTTGGAAAAGTGCTTTCAACCGATTCGCAAACTGTTAAAAGAGCAGGACTGCAGTCGCGCCATCCTGGTCGGACACAATGCTTTTTTCGACCTCGGTTTTGTTAAAGCCGCCGCGGAGCGCTGCCAGGTCAAATCCCCCTTCCATGAATTCAGTACTTTTGATACGGTCTCTTTGGCAGGACTGGCCTATGGGCAGACCGTACTGGCAAAAGCCGTAGTCGAAGCCGGTATCGAATGGGAAAATGCCAAGGCGCACTCGGCAGAATATGACACAGTAAAAACGGCCGAGCTTTTCTGCAAGATAGTCAATCAATGGCCACTGAACTTGCCGACAAACTAGCCCCGCCTGGCAGATTTTTGATCTCACATAAAAAAAGCGCAATCAATGCGCTTTTTTTATGATTCATTGGGCTTTTATTCGGCACTTTCTGCTGTAGAAGCTGCCTCATTGGCTTTTGCCATCAGCTTCTTAAGCTCTCCCGATTCCGCCAACTCCAATGTAATATCGCAGCCGCCTTGCAGCTCGCCGCCAATATATACTTGCGGAAAGGTGGGCCAGTCTTGATACTTTGGTAAATGTTCAAAAATATAAGGGTCTGCCAACACATTCACGAATGCGAACTTCTCTCCGGTTTCCACCAAAGCCTGAGCCGTACGGCTCGAAAATCCACAGGAAGGCATTTGAGGGGTCCCTTTCATATAGATGACAACCGGGTTGTTTGTCACTTGCTGGTGAATTCTGTCTAAAGTTTCTTGTTGTTGATTGTCCATTTGATTTCTCCCAATTTTCGGTTCGACGACAATACCTGAGTGAATTAGTCGGATATTCTAACAGATTTTAGAAATTAAGTCTCCACATAAGGATCGACATGACGTTGCAGCCATAATTCAAGCAACGCTGCATGCCACAATTTACTGCCCTTAATTGCCGTGAAACTGGATTCCGCTTCCGGCTGCGCCAGCAGCTTCTCAATGTAATCCTGCTTGAACAGACCTCTTTTTCGCGCAGCATCACTGGTCAGAATCCCCTTCATCATGTCATAAAATTCGCCGCGCACATATTTCAATGCCGGCATCGGAAAATATCCCTTGGGCCGATCAATGACACTATTCGGAACGATGCCTCTGGCAATTTTTTTCAAAATATACTTAAAATCCTTCAACTTCAGAGACTCCGGAGCCGACATGGCCAGTTCGACCAGCTTATGATCCAAAAACGGCACTCTCGCTTCCAGCCCCCAAGCCATGGTCATATTGTCTACCCGTTTGACCGGATCATCCACAATCAATGTAGTCGTATCCAACCTTAATACCTGATCCAGAAAGGTATCGGCACCCGGTTCGCTCAAACGGTCGTTAATCAATTCCGACGTCACATCATAGGTATGATATCGATCTTCAATCATCTCCAGCCATTCTTGATGCGGTCGGTCAAAATAATAAGGTGCGAAGGCATCGACCGGCTTTTGCCCTGCCTTTAAAGCTTTGGCGGCTTCGGCCATCTGTGGATACCAGAAATACCCGGCAAACACCTCATCGGCTCCCTGTCCGGACATCACAACCTTAACGTCTTTGGCAACCTGCTCTGACAACAGATAAAACGCGACCGCATCCTGACCAAACATCGGTTCGGACATGGCGTCTACCGCTTCGGTCAAGCGAGGCAAGACTTCATCGTTCGAAATCAAATACTTTTTATGCTGCGTCTGGTAGCGCTCGACAACCTGGTCGGAATATTCAAACTCACTGCCTTTTTCTTCCGGCACATCTTCAAAACCGATCGAAAAAGTACGGATATTCTCCACACCGGCTTCATCCAGAAGCGCCACGATCAAGCTCGAGTCCAAACCGCCGGAAAGCAATACCCCTACCGGCACATCGGCCGCTGTCAACCGTTTGTGAACGGCCTCTCTTAAAGCATCGTGAACCCTATTGATCCACTCGGCTTCGTCCTTCGGCGCATGATCAACCGGACGCTTCGCTTCGAGGTGCCAATAAGTTTTTTTGAACATCTGGCCGTCAGGATTGACAATCATCCAGGCGCCTGGTTCCAGTTTGCGAATGCCTTTTAAAATGGTATGAGGCGCTGGAATCACTGCATGCAATGTAAACTGATGATGTAACCCTACAGGATCCAATTCAGTATCCACTCCCCCTGACGCCAGCAAGGCTTGGGTATTCGAAGCGAAACGAACCCCTCCTTCCACAGGTGCGTAATACAAAGGTTTAATGCCGAAACGATCTCGAGCCAACAGAAGTTGATGGTGATGATCATCCCAAATGGCAAACGCGAACATGCCTTCAAAGCGAGTGACACAATCCATTCCCCATTGACGATAGGCTTTGAGAATGACTTCCGTATCTGAATGCGAACGAAATTCGTGTCCCAACTCAATCAACTCCGCTCTCAAAGCTTGATAATTATAGATACAGCCATTAAAGACCAGACACAACTCTTCATCTTCCATTGGCTGGTGACCGGCATCGGATAAATCAATAATCGATAAACGGCGATGTCCCAGCCCGACATGATTCTGAACCCAGGTCCCGCCATCGTCCGGGCCTCTTTTCTCTAATGCCTTAAGCATCGGCTTCAATTTTTGCTCGGAGGCTAACTGGCCATCCCAATAGATTTCACCACAGATTCCACACATAAATTCGGTCATCCTCAACTTCTTATTACAGATATTTTAACGGATAGCTGGAGTGCTTTGGTTTCTAAGTTGCCATCGGTCACGGAATTTTTAAAATCATCGCTTGAGTCAAAATGTGTTTTAAGGCATTATGCAATCAATCGATGCGATTGAAACACTTGAAAATTTCACCAACATTAACTGAAAAATACGTTTAAGTACTTTAATGAAGCTGCCCTTTTTGTCCGCCAAAATCTATTTAGTTTTGTTTGTCGCTTTGATGCTGAGCGTTTATTCTCTTTTCAATTTCAAACTCTATACCGAATCCGAATCCTTACGCGACCAACTTCAAGAAAAAAAGGTCGCCTTGGCGAAAGAGGACCTGACCAAAGCGATTCGTTTCACTGCCGACAAAATTCAAGTCAGCATCGAACAGTTAACACTCTGGGAAACGCTGGTCAAACAATTTAAAACTCGATCAGAAGACTTTAAAACCCAATTAAAACACTCTACTTACTGGCGTCCCTATTACCTGCAAACGGGCTTCTATGACCGTCATCGACAACGCTTTGATCAGCCGAAAACCCAAACGCCTTCTTCCGCTTCTCTTTTACCTGCAACCGCTCCGACTCTGAAAAAATCTTATTTCACGATTGTAGACCAAAAACTTTACCTGATTGACTTCAAACCCATCTATGCTTCCGGAACACATCAGCTACTTGGACATATCGGCCTCGCCATCCTTTTTATCCCCGAACTGATCGAGGATTACCAACTCACTCATGTGGATGCAGAGTCGGTTCACTTGAAGCCGAATCTTTCAAACCAGACTTTCGCACCATCGCAGCTGATTGACTTTTTGAATTTCAAGCCGCAGACAGATCCTATTAATCAATCACTCTGGGAGCTGGTGCAACGATTTTTAGTCCTGCTACTGGCTCTGGGGCTGCTGACTTCCTTTATCTTTGTCATCCTATTCAGCAATTTCATTATCCGCCCCTTAAACCAACTGACAAACTATCTACAATTGTTGAAAAAAAATCCGGATCGGCTCCAGCCGCCCCTCAAGCAGATTTTTATTGTCAAAGAATTTGAACGTTTGAAAAATGCAATTTTTCATTACCATAAACAACTTGTCAGTGCCAATATCGAAATCGAAAAGCAGCATCAAATCGCTTACGAGCAGGCTCGAATTGATCCATTATCCCATGTTTTGAACCGTCGGGCTTTCGACGAAAACTGGCATACACAGATCGAAGATTACAACAAGAACCCCATCAATCTGGCGTTCCTGCTTTTTGATTGTGACTTTTTTAAAGCAATCAACGATTCCTATGGACACGAAATCGGAGATGAAATCATTCGGATATCCGCTTCGACCTTCAAGAAAGCCCTCCCTCTGGATACCGACCTTTACCGAATCGGAGGAGATGAGTTCGCTGCAATCCTGAAAGGCCGGTCTCCGGAAGAGGCGCTCAAGATTGCCGAGAAATGTTATCACGCGATTTCCACCTATAACTTCCATCATCTGGGCATCTCGGAAAAAGTCTATTACAGCATCGGAGTCAGCATCGTCACTCCGGACAATCGCAACGATATTTCCCTGATGAATAAGCATGCCGATATTGCACTTTATCGAGCAAAGAAATCCTTGCAAAATAAAATCTGCATCTATGAGCCCGAGTTTGAATTCGAAGAAGAAGTCTTACTTTCCAGACACCGTGTCAGTGCGATTGTCGATGCCTTGCAACATTGGGAAAGCATTGACATGCACTGCCAAAAAATCATTTCGCTCCAGGAAGACACACCTCCTTATAGCGAAGCCTTGATCCGAATCCGAGATGGAGACGAACTGGTCGCGCCCTTTGAAATTCTCAAGGTCATCCAACATCGAAACCTGGAAATCGAGCTGGATAAAAGCGTCATGAAAAACCTGCTCAACCTGCTGAAAACTCAAAAAATTCCACCGGGAGAAGGTATCTCGATCAACATTTCGGCACAGATGCTGTTGCAGGGCAACCTGATCGAAGAACTTCATCCGTTCAAACCTTTCCTGATGGAACATAAAATCGTCATTGAAATCCTCGAAAGTACGTTGATTTCAAATATCGAACAAGTTACGGAAACCTTGAATCTCATCAGGAGCCAAGGCTTTAAAGTCGCTCTGGACGATTTCGGCAGCGGGTACTCCTCCATCAAGTACCTTGCATGGATGCCGGTCGACATCATTAAGTTCGACCTTTCGCTCACTCATAGCTTGATGGCGGATAAGAAAACCAAACGCATTATCGAAAACACCGCGGCAATGATCCGATCTGCCGGCTATGACTTGGTCATGGAAGGAATTGAAACCGAAGAAATCAAACAAGCGGCCATTAAAGCAGGCGCCACTCATCTGCAGGGGTATCTGATCGAAAAGCCCAGAAGTATCGCTTCATGAAAACCATTGCCATCACAGGGGGAATCGGCAGCGGAAAATCCACTTTGAGGGGCTGGTTTCAAACGCAAAACATTCCAACGCTGGATGCTGATCAAATTGCGCGAGAGCTTGTCGAACCAGGAGCGCCGGGATTGGCTGCAATTTTAGACTGTTTCGGCCCCGACTTTGTCCTTGCAGATGAGACATTGGACCGCGCCAAACTCAGAAGTCGAATCTTCCGTGACGACAAAGCAAAACGACAACTGGAAGCCCTCCTTCATCCGCTCATCCGCCAGCGAACCGCTTTGGAGCTGACAAAGTTTGCAAAACGAGGAGAAACACTGGCGGTCGTCGAGATCCCCCTCCTGACCGAGACTGGAAAACCCGACTATATTGATGAAGTCGTGCTGGCGGACTGCCCACCGTCGATCCAGATTGAGCGGACCCAAAACCGAAGTGGACTGACCTTCGAAGAAATCGCTGATATCATGGCAACTCAAGCATCACGTCGCCAGCGCCTGGCAATCGCCGATCATATCATCGACACGCATCGGCCATTGGCCTCGGTATACGAGCAACTCCAATTGCTTTTATCAACGCTTCAAAAAGGGTAACATTTCCTTAATCCGATCGGGTTGTAAAACCTGTCGTTTTCCGCTAGCCTAAGAAACTCTAACTCTTAACAGGTGGGTTATGCCTTACCGAGTCACGTCTATCCAAGACGACTATCGCTACACCGCAATCGTCCCTCGTCGGTTGCTGGCATATACCATTATCAAGTATTTAGCCCGCTTGGGACTGACACAACTGGATTTTGAAAAGGTCGTCTTCGAAAGTCACTTGAACCCGCTCATGATTGTCAGTGAATCCAAATTTGAATCCTTACTCAATGATCACCCCGGACTGGACTTGATTTACGACTCAATCCTTTTGGAAGATCACCACAGAATCTTTTTCCATACCAATTGGACCGTACCGGAAAATAACTGGCAACTGATGACCAAGCAGTTAGCCAACTATGACATCACCGTAGAGACAATCCCTACACCAGACAGAGGGCCTGTGCTCAAGACCAAACAGAAACTGGTCCAGGAAAGAATCAAATCGGCTGAGGCCAATAACTCGAAATAGCCGCGACGCCTTGTGCCCCCCTTCGGCGAGCCTCATCGACGTCACTGGCTTTCATGCCGCCCAACGCATAAACCGGCACCGGCACCCGATCAACCATCGCCTGAAAAGTCTGCCAACCCAATCCCGGCACACCCGGGTGCGACGAAGTTTCCTTGACCGGAGACAGCAAAATCAAATCGGCTTTCAACTCCAGGGCTTTT
>JAWVWZ010000006.1:0-15362 GCA_033723505.1 Hydrogenovibrio sp. | reverse complement strand
TTGCGAATAATCCGATAGATCAAAGTCTTCGGTACATTGCGATAGTGTCGCATCAAGAAATTGTCCACTCGCTGCCCGGCATCTTCCGAGGTCGCTTCAATAAATCTAACCGCCATATTGCACTCTTAGCACCTGTCGAAATCTTTCAGGAATCACTCACCTGAATCAAGTTTTTCGGTAGTTTACAGACAATAATGTCAGATGTCATTGCATCGCTATGAAATGAGTGATATATTTAACGGCGATAGCTGTAAAATCCTCTACTTATATCAACCATATAAGCCCATGATTTGACAGTAATTACACAGAATTCGAACACAATTTTAGAGACGCTCTAAAATTTTTAATGATTTAACATAACTTAGAAGCGAACGAAAAGAACAGAAACACAGACAAAAAAGTTATCAATCGCAACCGCCAAAAAGCGAAGTCCAACCATAAGACGATTGACTAACCACACGGGAATAGAGATACCCGAGTACAAAAAATGAATCGAGCCGACGCCCAATTGCGTCGACACGATAGGCTAAGAGCCTTTATAGCACGAAAATAAACGCTCGAAAACAAAGCGCAGCCTTTTGACAAACACACGCCAATGCAAGCCGTGTGTCGACAAGACGATAGAAGAAACCCTATTCGGCCCGACAGATGGGACCGAAATTCCGTCAAAATTTTGCTATGCAAAGAAGCCTTACTCAGACATTCCCGTTTTTATCTTCATTTCTTTTCTTTCAAACGCTTCCTTTAACCAAATGAAGAGAATCGCATGAAAAGAATGCTGATTAACGCTACGCAGCCCGAAGAGGTGCGTATCGCTTTAGTCGATGGACAAAAGCTATATGATTTAGATGTCGAAACCCCCCACCACCAAAAGAAAAAAGCCAATATCTACAAAGGAACCATTACGCGTATCGAGCCTAGCTTGGAAGCGGCTTTTGTTGATTACGGCTCTGAAAGACACGGTTTCCTTCCATTCAAGGAAGTCGCGGAAGAGTACTTCCCTGAAAACAAAGGTGGGCAACGCCTAAGCATCAAAGACGTTCTGAAAGAAGGCCAGGAAATTATCGTTCAGGTCCAGAAAGAAGAACGAGGCAACAAAGGTGCGGCACTGACGACCCAAATCACTCTGGCAGGCCCTTATGTGGTCATGATGCCGAACAACCCAAGTGCCGGCGGCATTTCACGCCGCATTGAAGGCGAAGACCGCTCGGAAACAAGAGATGCCCTTCAAGACATCGATATGCCGGAAGGCATGGGATTGATTATCCGTACTGCAGGTGTCGGAAAATCAACCGAAGAACTGCAATGGGGTGTCAACTACCTTGTTCAACTGTGGGAAGCAATTAAAAATGCTTCCGACCAAAAAAGCGCCCCTTTCCTGATTCATCAGGAGTCGGACATCGTTATCCTCGCCATCCGAGACTATCTGCGTCAGGACATTGGGGAAATCATCATCGACGACATGGAAACCTTCCACAAGGCGAGAGATTTCATTCAACATGTCATGCCGCATCAGGTCTATAAGGTCAAACCTTACCAGGATACCATTCCGCTATTCACTCGCTTCCAGGTAGAATCTCAAATTGAGTCCGCCTATATGCGAGAAGTGAAACTGCCGTCCGGCGGGGAAATTGTAATCGACATCACTGAAGCGATGACCTCGATCGACATCAACTCCAGCCGTTCGACCAAAGGTGGCGACATCGAAGAAACCGCATACCACACCAACCTGGAAGCGGCCTGTGAAATTGCTCGCCAGCTTCGTTTAAGAGATATCGGCGGCCTGGTTGTCATCGACTTTATCGACATGCACTCGAACCGCCATCAACGCGAAGTCGAGAATAAAATGCGTGAAGCGGTCAAATCCGATCGTGCTCGTGTTCAAATCGGTAAGATTTCTCGCTTCGGACTACTGGAAATGTCTCGTCAGCGCCTACGCCCTTCTATCGACGAGTCAACTCAGATGGTTTGTCCACGCTGTAAAGGCGTCGGAGTGATTCGCGGCGTTGAATCTCTGGCCCTTTCCATTCTGCGCCTGCTTGAAGAAGAAGCGATGAAGGAAAACACGCGACGCATTACCGTGCAACTGCCGGTAGATGTCGCCACTTTCTTGTTGAACGAAAAACGTCATCAAATCATCCATATCGAAGATCACCACAAACTACATGTCTTGATCGTCCCTAACGAGCACTTGGAAACGCCACATTATTTGATGGAGCGTATTCGACACGGTGAAGAGCTTTCTAACGATTCGAGCTACAAAATCAAAGAAATGATTCAGCACGAACATGAAGAAATTCTGGACGCCCCGAAACCAGTGAAGGAAGAACCGGCAATCAAGAATATGCAGCCAAGCACGCCTCCACCGCCGCCAAAAGCGAAAGAGGAAGAAAAGGCATCATCGGGCGGACTGTTTAATCGACTGTGGAAATCGCTATTCGCCTCTGCGGAAGAACAGGAAGAAGCGGATCAACCGAAGTCGAAACCAAGCAATCGTAACAATGATCGCAATCGCAACCGCAATCGCAACCGCAACCGTAACAACCGTCGACGCAATACCGACAAACCGGAACAGGCATCAGCAGAGACGACAACGCAAAACAAACCAGCGGAACCGAAAACCGAATCCAGCAGTGAAAACCGTCAGGAAGGTCGACGTCGCGGACGCAACCGCAATCGTAACCGCAACCGCAACCGCAATGAGGGCAATGTCGAAGCGAAAGAAAATCTTGCGCCAACACAGGAAACCCAGCCTGGTAGCGAAACGAAAAAAGACACTACCGAGGTAAGCAAGCCTGCTCAAGAAAAAGCGAAGGCACCGAAAAGCGAAAGCAAAACGGAAGCAGCGGAAGCGCCAAATAAAGACAAAGACGACAGTCAACAAGATCGACGCCCAAGACGTCGTAGCCGTTACAACACTCGTAGTTATAACGGACGTCGTCGTAAACCCGAAGGTGCGGAATCCTTGTCGATTCACTCACCGGCTCCGGGGTCCGAGCCTTCCAGTCCAGAAACGGACAAAACCTCGAAAACAACCGGATCATCGGATGTTTCCGGTGACGCGTCGAAACCTCAGGCTGACACTTCGGATAACCAAAAAGAGGCATAATCGTTTTACGATAGTCGACATAAAAACACCCGCAATTGCGGGTGTTTTCCTTTTCAGAACACTTTCCTTTGCAGCGTCAGCCGCACCGACTTCAAGCTTCCATCACTTTATCCCAGATATCGGATACCGCTTGCCGCGTATCAACAAACGCATCCGCTGCCACGACGGACTTGACATTCTGCAATGCCAAACGATGGTACTGCTTGCGATATTCCCGATAAGCATTTTCCAGAGCATCGACTTCGGAATTTGTCAGGATCTCAGTTTCTTTCAAAGCTTCTAACAAACGGATATTGTCGGTCCATTCCAGCAAGGAAGCATATTGATGCGAGTACCCCAACACCAGATATTGCACCAGAAATTCGATGTCGACGATGCCGCCTCGCCCCTGCTTCAAATCGAACTGATCGGCATTCGACTTATCCAGAGAAGTCCGCATCTTATTACGCATATCGACCACTTCGCCCCTTAAAGTATCCAGCGGTCTCTGCTGTGCGAGAAATTCACGCTTAAATGCCCAAAAACCTTCTCTTGCGGCTTTTGACCCCACCACGGGCCTTGCACGCACCAATGCTTGATGCTCCCAGGTCCAGGCTTTGTTTTGCTGATAGGTCGCAAAATGATCAAACCCGGTCACCAAAAGTCCACTCGCGCCATTGGGTCTTAAGCGAGAATCGACTTCGTAAAGCACCCCGGTCGGCATCATAGTCGTCATCAGGGAAATAATTTTTTGTCCCATACGGATAAAATACACATTGTTCTCCAAAGCTCGCTCTCCAGAAGACATCGCTGAGGAATCGAGTCGATAATACAAGAACACCATATCCAAGTCGGAACCATAGCCCAACTCGATGCCTCCGAGTTTGCCATACCCCAAGATTAGGAAAGGCAAATCGTCCGGACTGGACACACCACCAGGCAAGCCGTTTTTGACCTGCATCAATTGCCAGGCGTATTGCGTCACGACCTCTACAACCGCTTCGGCGATCCAGGTCAAATAATCACTGACCTTCATCACCGGCACATTACCGGTTACGTCCGCTGCCGCAACCCTAAAGACCTGCTCATGCTTCCACTGACGAAGTTGGTTCATAAACGCTTCTTCATCCCCTTGGGTTTTGTTCAGGATGTCATAAGCTTCCTGTTGCAAATCTACCAGAGCTAAAGGCTCATAGAGCACTCGCTCGTCCAGCAACTGGTCGAGCAAAGCCGGGTATTTGACGAGCATGTCCGCCATCCAGGCACTCAGAGAGCACAACTTCAACAAATCCCGAATAACCGACGGATTTTCTTTCAAAAGCACGAGATACACGCTTCTTCTGATCACGCTTTCGACAACCCTCAACACTCTTTCCAGTGCCACCTCCTGATTATCGATGCCTTTCAGACCAGCCAGTATCTTGGGCAAGACTGCTCGGAAACGCGTCAAAGCTTCACCACTTGCATGGGTATAGGCTCGTTGAGACTTAAATTGTTTGATTTGCTTCAGAATCACTTCCGGCTGGTTTAGTTCAAACCGCTCCAAATCCTCCAGACTGACGTCTTTGGAAACAACCGAATCTGCATTTTCTTCGCTCTCGACTTCTTCAACATTCTGTGCAAAAACAGAATCGAATTCGGCCTGAACAAAGTTTAGATAAGCTTGTAGTTTGTCATTGAATGCGTCATAAGAGTCAAACCCCATTGAAGCCGCCAAAGCTGCTCGCTGACCTTCCGATTCCGGCAGGTCGTGGGTTTGTTGATCATTCCATTCTTGCAGCCGATTTTCAGCGATTCTAAGAAAACGATAAGCTTCCAGCAATTGATCCACGACCGCTGCTTGCAGAAACTGCTTTTCAACCAGAAGCTTCAACGTTGGCATCAGCTCTCGACCTTGTAAATCGATATCTTTACCCCCATGGATCAACTGGAATGCCTGAGTAATAAATTCAACCTCACGAATCCCGCCTCGCCCGAGTTTTATATTGTGCCGTTTGTCTTTTTTCTGCACTTCGGCATTAATCATCATCTTTAACTCGCGTAAAGATTCGATGGCCGTGAAGTCGACATATTTCCGGTACACGAATGGACGCAAGATATCGAACAATTGACGTCCCGCTTCTTTGTCTCCGGCAATCACGCGCGCCTTGACCAAAGCATAACGCTCCCAGGCCCGACCATGCAGCTCATAGTAATTTTCCAGCTCGGCGAAACTCACCGCCAATGGTCCGGAGTCTCCAAAAGGCCTCAAGCGCATATCCACCCGATAGACCATGCCTAAATCGGTATATTCGGTTAAAGACTTATTGAGTGCCTGTCCCAAACGGATGAAAAACTGATCGTTCGGCGTTTCTTTCCCGCTCTCATTGACCGCATACCCCTTTTCCGGATAAGCAAAAATCAAATCGATATCGGAAGAAAAGTTCAACTCTTTTCCCCCCAGTTTGCCCATCCCGATCACCAGCATTTTCTGCGGCAATCCCGAGTCGACTCCCATCGGCACACCATAGCGCCCGCAAGCATTGCGGTAATGCCATTCCAATGCCCCGGAAACCAGACCTTCCGCCAAATCGGAAAGGTCCCTCAAAACATCCTCCAAAGGCGCTGTGCCCGACAAATCCCGAATTGCGATACGCACCATTTCATGTATACGATGACGTCTTAACCGATCATTCAACGCCTCTACATCAGAGGCACTGGTCAGACTCTCATAGAGTTTGTCGATTAATTCGCCAGGTTGATACGACGCTTGCCAACACGAAGGGGCCGACAGCTCCGGAAAACGGGCCAACTCTTTTTCGACAAACAGGCTCCAGTGCTTGATCTTCTCTATATCCACTTGCGCAACAGTCGTATTCAACTCCACATTCATCCCCTCTAACAGCCAGACCCAGCCTGGCAGATTTTAATGATCTTGAGACGCTCGATCTTCGAGCTGAAAATCTTCTATTCGATATATAAACAGTTTGGTGTGTCGACGATCATCCAACTCCCAAATTTCCGAAGGGGTCACCTCCGGTACAGCAAAACTGTTGGAAACAAAAATCGACCCCGGTTTCATTTCTTCGACCACCTTCTTCCACAACTTTTCCATCGGATCCGGCGATAAAAAGGCATAAACCAAATCGTAATATTCCAGTTTGGTGCTCCACAGGTCCATCATGTAAATATGTCCGCCCCGCAGCACCGTCAGCAATTTAGAAATCAGGTATGGAATAGGCGCCGTCTCTACCCCGTCGGCGCGCGCGACATTGACCTGTTGAGACATGAATGCGACATTCCCGCCTAATCCGGAACCTAAATCCAGAAACCGCAGATGCTTTTTACGCTTAATGAGCTTTTTCAATGCCTGACGAGTAGTTTGATTGGTCAAATAAAGCGGCACTCGCTCCTTAATGGCATTAAAGAATATCATCCAGAGCAACACGAACAATAATAGTGCAAACAGAGGATTAATGGCGTGAATCACCCCAAAGTACAATCCGATCGGAAACAGAAATTGAATAATGCGCCACCAACAGGGCAACCCAAGGCGACAACTGAGAAAAGCCGCCAACACGCCCTGAGAAACCACCAATAACCAGCCGGGATAAGGCGGAGCGACAATACGACTTAACAGTAATACGCCAATGGCAAGCAAGCCCAAAGCAATTAATTGCGCAAGAAGCGCAATCAGGATTTTAGGCAGTCTAGCGAACAAAGCTTTCATATTTTATATGCACCACAAAAAAACAAACCCGCACCAAACGGAACAAAACGCAACCAAAAAAAAGCAAAAAAACAAGCTAACATTATGATTTTTATCACATTTACATATCTGGCACGCTAAAAGCTAAATTGCTAGCGAAGAACTCTTTTTTAATTTCATTACAAATCAGAGGTTAGTATGAAACTTGTAGTAGCAATTATCAAACCTTTTAAGCTTGATGATGTTCGTGAATCCTTGCATGAAATCGACGTGCACGGAATGACGGTCACAGAAGCAAAAGGTTTTGGACGTCAAAAGGGTCACACGGAAATCTACCGTGGGGCGGAATATGCAATTGAATTTCTTCCAAAGGTTCGTCTGGAAATCGCGGTTTCTGACGAAAAGGTGGAAAGCGTGATCGAAGCGATCGGCAATGCCGCTCGTACAGGCAAGATCGGAGATGGAAAAATCTTCGTCAGTCCTCTTGAAAACGCAGTGAGAATTCGAACTGAAGAGACTGGAGAAATCGCTCTTTAAATAGTTCTTTAATGAAATTAATTTGAAATCACTCGGATACTCATTTTATTTAACTATAAAACGATTTCAGAACACTTTAATTAAAACTTAAATAACTATTTGAATTTAGAAATAAGGAAATTTGGTATGGAACAAATACTTCAAGTAAGCTATGCATTAGACACCTTCTACTTTTTGATGACTGGTGCATTAGTAATGTGGATGGCAGCTGGTTTTGCCATGCTCGAAGCAGGTCTGGTTCGTGCAAAAAACACGACCGAAATTTTAGCTAAAAACGTTGGTCTTTTCGCCATCGCTTGTATCATGTACATGTTGGTTGGTTACAACATCATGTATCCAAGTGAAGCAGTCAACAGCTTCTTCCCTGGTATCAGCTTCTTGCTAGGTGCTGACCACTCAGTTGCTGACGTCTTGAAAGGTGGAGACGATGCGCCTTACTATTCAGGCATGTCTGACTTCTTCTTCCAGGTTGTGTTCGTAGCAACTGCAATGTCAGTCGTATCAGGTGCGGTCGCTGAGCGTATGAAGCTGGTTTCTTTCTTCGTATTCGCAATCGTATTTACTGCATTCATCTACCCAATCCAAGGTTTCTGGAAATGGGGTGGTGGTTTCCTAGATGGTCTTGGATTCCTAGATTTCGCAGGTTCTGGTGTTGTACACATGACTGGTGCAGCAGCGGCTCTAGCGGGTGTTATGATCCTAGGTGCTCGTAAAGGGAAATACGGTCCTGACGGAGAATCTCGTGCGATTCCTGGTGCAAACCTTCCACTAGCAACGCTAGGGACATTCATCCTATGGCTAGGTTGGTTCGGTTTCAACGGTGGTTCAGAACTTAAAGTTTCTAACGTTGACGAAGCAAACGCGGTTGCAATGGTATTCGTAAACACATTGATGGCTGCTGCTGGTGGTGTAATCGGTGCCCTGATCGCTTCTAAGTTGAAGTTCGGTAAAGCTGACTTGACGATGATGCTTAACGGTGCTTTGGCTGGTTTGGTTGCGATCACTGCAGAACCTCTAACTCCGACTGCTTTGGAATCAACGCTAATCGGTCTTGTTGGTGGTATCATCGTAGTATTCGCGATCATCATCATGGACACTAAGTTCAAAATCGATGATCCAGTCGGTGCGATCTCTGTTCACGGTATCGTTGGTATCTTCGGCCTAATCGCTGTAACCTTCACTAACCCTGATGCGAGCATTGTTGCACAGCTTACTGGTATTGCCGTGATCTTTGCTTGGGTATTCATCACAAGCTTGATCGTTTGGGTGATCATCAAGGCGGTAATGGGTATCCGCATCTCTGAAGAAGAAGAGTTTGAGGGTGCTGACCAATCCGAATGTGGAATGGAAGCTTACCCAGAGTTTACTAAGTAATTAGTACCCAACTCTAAAACCCAAAAAGCCCCGCTCTGCGGGGCTTTTTTTATGTCAGCATTTTTTCATCAAAGCGTTCGAATTTTATACAACCATCTCATCAAGGTCGCTTTCAAACCGCCCTTCTTCTTTTCAGGGTGCCTGAACTTCAAAACCACGGAAGGCTCATTTGGATTAAACAACGGATGATGATACCAGTCCAGCATGTCATCAACCTCCATCCCCGAATCCAACGCAATCAATCCCCAGGGCAATCTCCCCGTTTCATTTTCGGCAATCAGTCCGGAAGAAGTGACTTGGATAGGAATCTTGTCATCAACAAGAACCGTTTGTGTTTTACCCGATTCCGTCCAGATACGAATCACTTCGCCCGCTTCCAACAAGGTGCCATAAGGCAGAAACAAATAGTTCGCCTCAATGGAAGTCACCGGATAATCGGTTAGGGGCGGACCTTCTGGAAATTCAAACTGACAGTAACCTGATGAACAACAAGACATTTTTGGTATTTCTCTTCACCTGATAGAAAAAAAAGCGTAGAATTTGAATTAAAACAAAGTCCGAAATTGCGACAGGAGTTTATCATGTCTATCGACTCAATATCCAGCTACAACCCGGCGGTCAGCTCAATACAACAGAGCCTGACATCAGGCAATCGAATCAACAGCAGCGCTGATGATGCCGCAGGTCAAGCCGTAGTGACTGCCCTGACGACTCAGATCGACCAACAATCCGTCGCAACGCGAAATGCGAATGACGGCATTTCCTTACTGCAAACAGCCGATGGAATCGGCGGCAATATCGTCGACCAATTACAGCGTTTAAACGAACTGGCAGTTCAGGCGCAAAACGGCACCTACAATGCAACCCAACGTGGTACATTGAATGCCGAGTTCCAGCAAGGGCTCAAGTCGATCGATCAATTCGTCTCTCAGGCAAAATTCAACGGTGTCAATCTACTGGACGGCAGTCAACCGACCCTGAACATCAGTTTTGGCGACAGCAGCAACACATTGAACCTCCCGAACTTGACCACCAATGGTTTGGCCTTGAATGGCCTGGACATCACCTCTTCTGCCAATGCTGGCAATGCCGTTTCTTCCATCGCCACCGCATTGGAGACGTTGGGAACGCGCCGCAGCCAATTGGGCGCTCAACAAAACGGTTTGGCGAGTGCCGTTGAAAATTTTGCCAACCAAAACGTCAATGCCCAACAAAGTCGCAGTCAAATCAACGATACCAACTATGCCAAAGCGATTACCGAACTGGCGAAGCAAAACGTTTTGACGCAAAGCAGCATTGCCATGCAATCTCAAAGCAACCAGAACAAAGCCTACGTAACGCAACTATTACAGTCTTGACCAACGACCGGCTTCAATCCTCTTGAAGCCGGTGCAAAATAAAACCTACATCCCCCTCATCCCCTCTGTTCCCCCTAAACTTTTTTTTTGATAAGTGCTATAATTCGCGGTATTTTTCAGATTCAGAACAGTTCATAAAAAGGCCACGATGGAAAAGCACTTTGACCCGACATCAATAGAAAAGAAATGGTATGAAACTTGGGAAGGAAAAGGGTACTTCAAACCTTTAACCTCCAAAACCGGAAATGCATACAGCATCATGATCCCGCCTCCTAACGTCACGGGAAGCCTTCACATGGGGCATGCTTTTCAAGACACCATCATGGACACCCTGATCCGCTATCACCGCATGAAAGGCGACGAAACCCTTTGGCAACCGGGAACGGACCATGCAGGGATCGCTACTCAAATGGTGGTTGAAAGGCAATTGGCCGCACAAGGCCTGACACGCCATGACATCGGTCGCGAAGCTTTCATCGACAAAATCTGGGAATGGAAAGCCGAATCCGGCGGCACCATCACCAAACAGCTTCGTCGTCTTGGAGCCTCTCCTGATTGGAGCCGCGAACGCTTCACGATGGACGACGGTCTATCCAATGCCGTGAAAGAAGTCTTTGTTCAGCTTTATGAAGAAGGATTGATTTATCGAGGAAAACGCCTGGTAAACTGGGATCCGGTTTTACATACGGCAGTTTCCGATCTGGAAGTCATCTCCGAAGAGGAGCAAGGCAGCCTGTGGCACATGCGCTACCCTTTGACAGACGGTTCCGGGCATCTGATTGTGGCAACCACCCGTCCCGAAACCATGTTCGGCGATCAGGCCGTCGCTGTGCACCCGGACGACGAACGCTACCAATCCTTGGTCGGCAAAACCATCACCCTTCCAATCGTCGGACGGGAAATTCCAATCATCGCCGACGACTATGTCGATATGGACTTTGGAACCGGGTGCGTCAAGATCACACCGGCACATGATTTCAACGACTACGAGATGGGGAAAAGACATGACTTGCCAATGCTCAATGTCATGACCATCGACGCGACCATGAATGAAAATGTTCCAAAACCCTACCAAGGGCTTGACCGTTACGAAGCTCGTAAACAAGTCATCAAGGACCTGGAAGAAGCGGACTTACTGGACAGCATTAAACCACACAAATTAATGGTGCCTCGTGGCGACCGCTCTCATGCCGTTATCGAACCTTTCCTGACCGACCAATGGTATGTCGCCGTCGAAGAATTGGCAAAACCCGCGATTGATGCCGTCAAGAACGGCGATATTGAATTCGTACCGAAAAACTGGGAAAACACCTATTTTGAATGGATGAACAACCTACAGGATTGGTGTATTTCGCGCCAAATCTGGTGGGGACACCGCATTCCAGCCTGGTATGACCACCAAGGAAACGTCTATGTTGGTCGCACGGAGCAAGAAGTCCGCGAAACCAACAATCTGGACGACGATATCGAACTTCGCCAGGATGATGATGTTTTGGACACCTGGTTCAGCTCCGCATTATGGACTTTCTCGACACTGGGTTGGCCGGAAAAAACACCGGAGCTGGAAAAATTCCACCCGACTTCCGTCCTTGTCACCGGCTTCGACATCATCTTCTTCTGGGTTGCCCGCATGATTATGATGACCTTGAAATTCACCGGACAGGTACCGTTCAAGCAAGTCTATGTGCATGGTTTGGTTCGGGATGGCGAAGGTCAGAAGATGTCCAAGTCGAAAGGAAATGTTCTTGATCCAATCGACCTGATTGACGGTATCGATCTGGAAAGCCTAGTAGCAAAACGTACCTACGGTATGATGCAGCCCGAAAAGGCGGCCAAGATCGAAAAGTCGACACGCAAGCAATTCGCCGATGGCATCGATGCTTACGGGACCGATGCGCTGAGATTTACTTTCGCCTCACTGGCGTCGACCGGACGAGACATCCGCTTCGACCTGAATCGATGCGAAGGCTATCGCAACTTCTGTAATAAGCTATGGAATGCGACCCGCTATGTTTTAATGAATACCGAAGAGAAAGATACCGGCGTAGACGAGAGTTTGCCATTCGAACTGTCTTTGGCAGATAAATGGATCGTCTCCCGCTTGCAACAAGTAGAAGCCGAAGTCGCTAAACATTTCGACGCCTATCGCTTTGATCTGGCGGCCAATGCCCTATATGAATTTACTTGGAACGAATACTGCGACTGGTATCTGGAACTTTCCAAGCCGGTGCTAAACTCTCAGGACAGTACTGAAGCACAACAGCGCGGAACACGCAGAACCCTTGTCCGCGTGCTGGAAACCATCTTAAGGCTGTTGCATCCAATCACACCGTTCATCACTGAAGAAGCCTGGCAAGCAGTCGCGCCGCTTGCAGGCAAAACTTCGGAGACCATTATGCTGGAACCCTATCCACAAGCCGATAGCAATCTGATTGATCAGGGCGCAATTGAAGAGTTGGAATGGGTGCAACAATTCATTATGGGCGTTCGCAGAATTCGCTCCGAGATGAACATCGCGCCGAGCAAAGCCTTACCGGTATTACTGACCAAACTGACGGATGCAGATCACCAATGGCTGGAAAACAATAAACTTTTCCTCTCGACCCTTGCAAAACTTGAAACTATCACGGTATTATCTGATACAGATCAAGCACCTGAATCTGCGGTAGCCCTTGTCGGTGAAATGAACGTTTTGATTCCGATGGCAGGTCTCATCGACAAACAAGCAGAGCTTGAGCGTCTTGAAAAAGAAATCTCTCGCCTTGAAGGAGAGGTAAAACGTTTTAACGGCAAGCTGTCCAATGAAAGTTTTGTCTCAAGAGCACCGGAAGCGGTTGTTGCCAAGGAACGGGAAAAGTTACACGAAACCGAAGTTGCACTGAAAAACTTGAAGGATCAGCATGAAAAAATCAGTCAAATCTAGTTTTACACTCCTAAGCGTCGTTGCGCTTTCCAGCACATTACTTCTCTCCAGTAATACTGCAAGCGCAGCCGATGCCCAATCGGATTACACCCACTACGTGACTGATTCGGTAAAAATCCCTTTGCGGACGCAGCCCGGCTATAAGTATAAAATCAAACGTTTGCTGCAATCCGGAACGCCAGTGACCATCCTGGAAGTGAACGACGACGGCTGGACCAAGCTGGTTTACAAGCACAAAGGGGAAGACATCGAAGGCTGGATGCCCTCAAGTGTGCTATTAAACCAGCCGATTGCCAGAGTCAGACTGGAAGAGCAGATCAAGAAGACTTCTCGTGTTGAAAAAAACCTGAACCAGGTACGTCAGGAAAAAGACACACTGAATGCCCGTTTTAACGATGTCAGCGCAGAGCTGAAGAACGTCAAGGAACAAAATTTCAAACTGGAAAAACAGCTAAACGAAATCAAATCGATTTCCGGCAAAAGCATTCAGCTGCATGAAGAAAACATCAAGCTGAATCAAAACATCGCCAAGCTACAATCCGACAATGCCATTATGAAAGAGCAATTGAGTCAAGCCGAGGACGTCGTTAAGCGCCAATGGTTCTTAACTGGCGGCGGCGTGCTGCTGCTCGGTTTGTTGATCGGTCGATTCTTCCGCGTGCCAAGCAGACGCGGCAAGTGGGATACTCTATAATCCCCTCTTGATGACCTTCCCGCCATCAGTTATCACTGAAGGCGGGCACAACACAGCAAAACTCGTTAATTTGCCAAGCGCTTAATCAATTCTTTCGCCGGTACATACCCCGGGAAAAACTCCCCTGTATCCACCAGAATATTCGGTGTTCCGTTGACTCCGAACTCCTCCGCGAGACGCATATCATCCATGACAGGATTCTGACAAGTCTTTTCAGGAATCTTTTTGCCGGACATGGCTTGGTCCAAGGCTTTCACACGATCTGTTGCACACCAGGCTGAAACTGCCTTGTGATAGGATTCGGAGCCGACACCCGCTCTTGGATAAGCCAGATATCTCACCTTAAACCCTGCCTGAGTCAACATAGGGATTTCGTCGTGAAGTTTGCGACAATAAGGGCAGTCGATATCGGAAAAGACCGTCAGCGTATGCTTCACTTTGCCCTTCGCAGGATAAACGATCATCTGAGATTCATCCAAACCACTGAGAATTTTTTTACGCGCCTTATTTTCAGCCGCTGTCGTCAGATTCTGACGCGTCTCCAGGTTAATGATATTCCCCGAAACCGCATAGTTGGCTCCTTCATCGATATAGAGAACCTTGGTGCCAATCATCACTTCGTACAAGCCGGGGATGACACTTTTGGAAATCTTCGCATCCGGTGCGTTCGGAATAATCTGCTTCAACTTTTGCTGAATGGCCGCCTCATCTGCATACGCAGGCGTTAAACTAAAACAAGCCGCTGCCAACAATATTTTTTGTGTCAATTTCATAATTTATCTTCTTATCTAAACTTCATTTATTTTATCGTTTTGCGGGGAAAATAATAACAGGAAACCCTTAAATGAAGATGAATCCTTTCCAGCTAAATGGCTCTTCCGGGGAATTTAAGCTCTAGGATGGTGTAAATGATGCAATTGCTGCAATCGCTCTTTGGCAACATGCGTATAGATTTGCGTTGTGGACAGATCGGAGTGTCCCAACAGCAATTGAACAGTACGCAAATCGGCACCATGATTGATTAAATGCGTCGCAAAGGCATGCCTTAACCCATGTGGCGACAAGTGCGTGCGAATATCGGCCTCCAGCGCAAGATTTTTGATTCTATGCCACAATGTCTGTCGCGTCATCGTTCGTCCGATACGGGACACGAACAGCGTTTCGACCCACTTGTTTTTCACCAACGCCGGTCTGGCCTTCTGCAGATACAACTCAAGATAGTCAATGGCTTCTTCGCCGATCGGTACGATGCGCTCTTTATTGCCCTTCCCCACCACTTGAACCAAGCCGGCTGACAGGTTTATCTGCTCGTAAGGCAGATTCACCACTTCCGAGACCCTCAGACCGGATGCATACATCAGCTCCAGAATTGCTTTATCTCGAATCCCCAGATCCGTGGTCAAATCCGGCGCTTCGAGCAATCGATCCACTTGAGACTCCGACAAAACCCGTGGAATACTTTTGATCATCTTCGGCGCTTTCAACAACGCGGTCGGATCCTGATCGATTAATTTCTGAGATAGAAGATATTGGTAAAACCGTTTTAGAGAGGAGATTTGGCGCGCGACAGATTTGGCGCTTTTATTCTCATCCAATAGCGAGAATAAAAAGTCTTCCAATTGTTGGCGTGAGACCGGGAGAAAGTCCTCCACCCCTAACCCAGCCTGGCAGTTTTTCAGGTCACGCTGATAGGCCAAGAC
>JAWVWZ010000005.1:0-15398 GCA_033723505.1 Hydrogenovibrio sp. | reverse complement strand
TATGCCTGGTGATAACGTACAGATGACTGTAGAGTTGATCAACCCAATCGCAATGAACGAAGGTTTACGCTTCGCGATTCGTGAAGGTGGTCGTACAGTTGGTGCGGGTGTTGTTGCTAAAATTCTAGACTAATTTTAGTTAAATGATGCTTTAGCACTTGAAAGTTAGAAGGGGGGTTTGTATAATCCCCCTTTTTTTCGCTAGTCGAAAAAACGTAAAGGGGTATAGCTCCAATTGGTAGAGCACCGGATTCCAAATCCGGGTGTTGGGGGTTCGAGTCCCTCTACCCCTGCCATATTCCATAGCGACTTGCAGCAAGCAAGTCGTTTTTGTATTTCAGAATCGTGAACTTATGAGTCATAAAATAGAGAAACAGTCAGGCGAAAACGCCTTAGAAACAATAAAGAATGTCGCTGCCTTGGCGCTACTGATCGTGAGTTTAGTCGGATATTATTTTTATTCCGATGCGCATGCGGTTGTTAGGGTGCTAGGTTTGTTGGCTGGAATTGCTTTGTCAGGTTTTGTTTTTTATCAATCTGAAAAAGGACAGTCCTGGTTCAAGTATCTGTCAAATGCCAAAAAAGAAGTGAGACAGGTGATTTGGCCGACGCGTCAAGAAACCGTGCAGATGACATTGATTGTTTTTGCGGTGGTGATTGTGATGAGTATCTTCTTGTGGTTGGTAGATATGTTCTTTTTATGGATGGTCCAACTGTTAACGGGACAAGGTGGTTAAAATGGCTCAAAGATGGTATGTCGTTCATGCGTACTCTGGATACGAAAATAAAGTAAAGAAAAGTTTGCAAGAGTATATCGAGCGCGCGGGTCTTCAAGATAAGTTTGGCGATATTCTGGTTCCGTCAGAAGAGGTTGTTGAAATTCGTGACGGTAAAAAACGTACGTCAGAGCGTAAGTTTTTCCCGGGCTATGTGTTGGTCCAGATGGAAATGATGGAAGAGACCTGGCACTTGGTGAAAAGCGTTCCTCAGGTTATGGGGTTTATTGGCGGGACGTCTGATCGTCCGGCGCCGATTACGCAAAAAGAAGTTGATCGTATCTTGCAAAAAGTTTCGGATGGTGTGGATAAGCCACGTCCCAAAGTTATTTACGAGCCTGGTGAGATGGTTCGTGTTATCGATGGTCCTTTCAAGGACTTTGAAGCGGTTGTTGAAGAAGTTGATTATGATAAGAACAGACTTCAGGTTTCTGTTTTAATCTTTGGTCGTTCAACGCCGGTAGAACTTGAGTTTACTCAAGTCGAGAAAAGTTAATTAGCCCGTTAGTCGGGCGATTAGTGTTTAACCCCTGGGGAGTCGAAAGACGCTTGTACCCACAAGGAGAAAGAAATGGCTAAGAAGATCAGTGCCTATATTAAGTTGCAGGTTCCTGCGGGAAGTGCAAATCCTAGTCCACCGGTTGGTCCTGCGTTGGGTCAGCATGGTGTGAACATCATGGAGTTCTGTAAAGCGTTCAACGCGCAGACACAGTCTCTAGAAAAGAATATGCCGATTCCGGTAATCATTACTGTTTATAACGACAAAAGCTTTACGTTTGTTACTAAAACGCCTCCGGCTTCTATTTTGTTGAAGAAGGCGGCCGGGATCCAGAAGGGATCTGGTGTACCTAACTTGAATAAAGTCGGTACGGTAACTCGTGCACAGCTAGAAGAAATCGCAAATACCAAGATGGCGGATTTGAACGCTAACGATTTGGATGCGGCTGTGAAAATTATTGCGGGTTCTGCTCGTAGCATGGGCTTGAATGTTGAGGGGTAATGAAGAATGGCTAAGTTAACGAAAAAACAAAAACTTTTCGCGGAAAAAGTCGACTCAACTAAAGCTTATGATGTGCTTGATGGGTTTGCGTTGGTGAGCGAACTGGCGACAGCGAAATTTGATGAGTCTGTTGATGTCGCAATTAAGTTGGGGATTGACCCTCGTAAATCGGACCAGGTAGTTCGTGGTGCGACCGTTATGCCTAACGGGACAGGGAAAGAAGTTCGCGTTGCAGTGTTTACTGGTGAAGCAAATGCGCAAGCTGCAAAAGATGCAGGTGCGGACTTTGTTGGTATGGATGATTTGGCGGCCGAAGTTAAAGGCGGCATGATGGATTTCGACGTTGTTGTTGCTTCTCCTGATGCAATGCGTGTTGTCGGGATGCTTGGTCAGGTTTTGGGGCCACGTGGTTTGATGCCTAACCCAAAAACTGGAACGGTTACTCCGGATGTTGCGGGCGCGGTTAAAAACGCCAAATCTGGTCAGGTCAGATTCCGTGCCGATAAAGCTGGGATTGTCCACGCTTCAATCGGTAAAGCGAATTTTGAGCCAGCCAAGTTGAAAGAAAACTTGAATGCTTTGATTGATGAGTTGAACAAGGTTAAACCTGCATCTGCTAAAGGGACTTATATGAAAAAAGTTTCTATTTCTAGCACGATGGGCCCAGGTATCGAACTGGATCAATCAAGTTTGTAAGAGATTTTTCATCCTGGTTTGACTGGGATGAAGATGCGGATTGGGACTCCTTAAATTAAGTACGCTTAGATTTTTGAGAGCCCATCGCAGACCGTAGGTGAATGTATCAGTTGCATTCTTAATAGTCTAAAGCCTACGTAGATGGAGTGGTTCGACCGGATCGGTCGAATCTTATTGGAGGTTATATGGCACTCAATATCGAAGATAAAAAAGCTGTCGTCGAAGAAGTCTCTGCAATTGTTGCAGATGCTGGTTCTGTCGTTGCGGCTGAGTATCGTGGGTTGTCTGTAGCGCAATTAACTGAACTTCGTGCGCAAGCACGTGAAGCAAACGTTCAAGTTCGAGTTGTGAAAAACTCACTTGTTCGTCGTGCGGTAAAAGGAACAAAATTCGAAGATATGTCTGACACGTTCGTTGGACCTTTGATTTTTGCTTTTTCCGGTGAAGAGCTTGGAAATGCGGCTCGTGTTTTCAAAAACTTCGCAAAAAATAACGAAGCTTTAGTTGTTAAGTCTTTGTCGATTGGTGATGGTGTTCTTGACGCCTCTCATTTGTCGGCAGTTGCTGCACTACCTACATATGATGAAGCAGTATCTAAGCTTCTTTATGTTATGAAAGAGCCTGTTGCTAAATTGGCTCGCGGTCTTATGGCTGTGAAAGAACAAAAAGAAGAAGTTGCTGCATAAGCAAAAAAAATTAATTTAAGGAATATTAAAATGGCAATTACAAAAGAAGATATTTTAGAAGCAGTTGCTAACATGTCAGTAATGGAAGTTGTTGAACTTGTTGAAGCAATGGAAGAAAAATTCGGCGTTTCTGCTGCTGCAGTTGCAGTTGCAGGTCCTGCTGGTGATGCTGGCGGTGCTGCAGAAGAGAAGACTGAATTTGACGTCGTCTTGACTGGTGCTGGTGACAACAAAGTTGCTGCAATCAAAGCGGTTCGTGGTGCAACTGGACTTGGTCTTAAAGAAGCGAAAGAAGCAGTTGAAAGTGCTCCATTCACTCTTAAAGAAGGTGTTTCTAAAGAAGAAGCTGAAGCACTTGCAAACGAGCTTAAAGAAGCTGGTATCGAAGTCGAAGTTAAATAATTATTTAACGAAAACGGCTGAAATAGCGACAAATGGCTGGCGTTTTTTGCGTCGGCCTTTTGCCGTTTTAGTAGTGTGTAAAAGTGTGGCGAATAGTTTTTGACTGTTTTTACAGTTTTATGCATTTTTTGAAAGCGCAATGCTTTCGTAATATCTATTTACGATGGGGAAATGAATGACCTATTCTTTAACTGAAAAGAAACGTATCCGTAAAGATTTTTCAAAACGCCCTTCAATCCTTGAAGTGCCATATCTATTGTCATTGCAGAAAGAATCCTTCAAGGAGTTTTTGCAGATCGACAAAAAGCCGCTTGAAAGATCTATGTCAGGTTTACATTCTGCATTTTCATCTGTGTTTCCGATTAACGGTGTCGCAGGAACGGCAGATTTAGAGTATGTAAGCTATTCGATGGGTCAACCTGAGTTTGACGTCAAAGAATGTAAGCAGCGTGGTGTGACTTACTCCTCTCCATTGAGAGTGAAGATGCGCCTTGTCTTGTTTGATAAGGATGCTCCAGCAGGTAAGCGCCCTGTTAAAGATGTTAAAGAGCAAGAAGTTTACTTGGGCGATATCCCGTTGATGACGGATAACGGAACTTTCGTTATCAATGGAACTGAGCGTGTAATTGTGACTCAGTTGCACCGTTCCCCTGGTGTTATTTTTGATAGTGATAAAGGTAAGTCGCACTCTTCCGGTAAGGTCTTGTTTAATGCCAGAATTATCCCGTATCGTGGTTCATGGTTAGATTTTGAATTTGACCATAATGATTGTGTTTTTGTGCGTATCGACAGACGTCGTAAATTGCCGGTTTCGGTGATCTTCCGTGCGATGGGATATAACAATGAGCAGATTCTGGATGCGTTTTTCGATCATACTGAATTCAGTATTAAGAAAGGCGAATTTGTGATGAAGGTAGTGCCTGATCAATTGAAGGGTCAGACTGCCGCGTTCGATATCACAAATGGTGATGAGGTGATTGTTGCTGCAGGTAAGAAGATTACTGCACGCACCATTAAGCAACTAAAAGACGCGAAAGTTGAGTCGGTTGTTGTTCCTGAAGACTTTGTGCTAGGCAAGGTGCTTTCTTGTGGTATCACCGACGAAGAAACAGGTGAGTTGGTCGCAAGAACGAACGAAGTGATTACCGCTGAATTGATCGAGTCACTAAAGTCGATCAAAGATTTGTCTTTCAGAACGCTTTATGTCGATGAACTTGAGAATGGTCCTTATATTTCCGATACATTGAATTTGGATTCAACCACTTCTCAGTTGGAAGCACAAATTGAAATCTATCGTATGATGCGTCCCGGTGAACCACCGACAAAAGAGTCTTCTGAAGCGCTATTTAATAGCTTGTTCTTCGATGAATCCCGATATGACTTATCGTCGGTTGGTCGTATGAAGTTGAACCGTCGTTTGGGTCGTAAGGAAAATGACGGCAGTTTGGTCTTGGAAGCGCAAGATGTGGTCGACGTCGTTCGCGAACTGTTGAATATTCGTAACGGCCAAAGCACAGTAGATGATATCGATACACTGGGCAACCGTCGTATTCGTGCTGTCGGTGAGATGGCGGAAAATGCGTTCCGTGTTGGCTTGGTTCGAGTCGAACGCGCCGTTAAAGAAAGATTGAATCAAGCGGAATCAGACGGTCTGATGCCTCAGGATTTGATTAACGCGAAACCGGTTTCGGCAGCGATTAAAGAGTTTTTCGGTTCCAGTCAGTTGTCACAGTTTATGGATCAGGTAAACCCATTGTCGGAAGTCACACACAAGCGTCGTGTTTCTGCATTGGGGCCAGGCGGTTTAACGCGTGAGCGTGCCGGTTTTGAAGTCCGTGACGTACACCCGACACATTACGGGCGTGTTTGTCCAATCGAAACGCCAGAAGGGCCGAATATCGGTTTGATCAACACTTTGGCAATCTATGCGAAAACGAACCAGTATGGTTTCTTGGAAACCCCATATCGTAAGGTTGTTGATGGTAAGGTGACTGACGAAGTTGAATATGTCTCTGCTATCGATGAAGCGCAATATGTCATCGCTCAGGCGAGTGCTGCCATGGATGACAATAATGTTTTGACAGACGAGCTGGTTACGGCAAGACATAAAAACGAAACCATTTTGGCATCCTCTAAAGATGTCGACTATATGGATGTGTCGCCTAAGCAGATCGTATCCGTCGCAGCTTCATTGATTCCTTTCCTTGAGCACGATGATGCTAACCGTGCCTTGATGGGCTCGAACATGCAGCGTCAGGCTGTTCCGACTTTAAGAGCGGATAAGCCTTTGGTTGGAACCGGGATTGAAAAGACTGTTGCGATTGATTCCGGCGTTACCGTTGTTGCGGATCGTGGCGGGGAAGTTGTTTCTTCTGATGCCGCTCGTATTGTGGTTCGGGTTAATCAAGACGAGATTTCCGAAGGGGAATCTGGTGTGGATATCTATAACCTGATCAAGTACCAGCGTTCGAACCAAAACACTTGTATTAACCAGAAGCCGATCGTCAAAGCCGGAGATGTTGTCTCTCGTGGGGATGTTCTTGCCGATGGTCCATCTACGGATCTAGGGGAGTTGGCGATCGGGCAAAACATGCGTATCGCCTTTATGCCTTGGAATGGGTATAACTTCGAGGATTCGATTCTGGTTTCAGAGAGAGTTGTTCAAGAAGACCGTTATACAACGATCCATATCGAAGAGTTAACGTGTTTGGCACGAGATACCAAGCTTGGGCCGGAAGAAGTGACTGCCGATATTCCGAATGTGGGTGAGTCCGCGTTGGCACGCCTGGATGAGTGCGGGATCGTGCACATCGGTGCCGAAGTGAAGCAAGGTGACATTTTGGTCGGGAAGGTTACTCCGAAAGGGGAAACTCAGCTGACACCGGAAGAAAAGCTACTGAGAGCGATTTTTGGTGAAAAAGCTTCTGATGTGAAGGATACCTCATTACGCGTCGGTAAAGGGGTTGAAGGAACCGTTATCGATGTTCAGGTCTTTACTCGTGAAGGCGTGAAGAAAGATGCGCGTGCATTAGCCATTCAGGAAGAAGAGTTGCAGAGAGTCCGCAAGGATATTGACGAGCAATATAAGATTCTTGAAGAAGATACGCTGAATCGTGTTCAGGGAATGCTGGAAGGTCAGGAGTTGGTTGACGGTAAAAAAGTCACAGCGGATATGCTGGCTTCTATGGATGCTTCAAAATGGTTTGGTCTGAATGTGAAGAATGAAGAACTGTCTTTACATTTGGAGTCTTTAGAGAAGTATCTATCGACCAAGAAAGCAGATCTGAATGCTGCATTCGAAGAGAAGAAGAAAAAGCTGACACAGGGCGATGATTTGCAGCCAGGTGTTTCCAAAATGGTTAAGGTTTATGTTGCTGTTAAGCGTCGTATTCAGCCTGGGGATAAGATGGCCGGTCGTCATGGTAACAAGGGTGTTATCTCTCGCATCTGCCCAGTTGAAGATATGCCTTATGATGAAACCGGTCGTCCGGTGGATATCTGTTTGAACCCGCTTGGGGTTCCGTCGCGTATGAACGTGGGGCAGATTTTGGAAACACACTTAGGTTTGGCAGCAGAGGGCTTGGGCTCTAAAATCAATGCAATGCTTGAGCAGCAGGCTGATATTAAAGAGCTTAAAGGTTTCTTGCATAAAATCTACAACGAAACCCAAGGTCAGTCGGTTGATTTTGATAGTTTGACTGATGCGGAGATTATTGAGCTTGCGACGAACCTGAGAAAAGGGGTGCCAATGGCATCGCCTGTGTTTGATGGTGCGTCCGAAGATCAGATTAAAGCATTGCTGAGATTGGCGGACCTGCCAGAGTCTGGACAAATGACGTTGTTCGATGGTATTTCCGGTGAGCAGTTCGACCGACCCGTGACGGTTGGTTATATGTACTACCTCAAGCTGAACCACTTGGTTGATGACAAGATGCATGCGCGTTCAACTGGGCCATACAGTCTGGTTACTCAGCAGCCGTTGGGTGGTAAAGCGCAGTTTGGTGGTCAGCGTTTCGGTGAGATGGAAGTGTGGGCGCTTGAAGCATATGGCGCTGCTTTCACTTTGCAGGAAATGTTGACTGTCAAGTCGGATGACTTGAATGGTCGTACCAGAATGTATAAAAACATTGTCGATGGCAATGAATACATGGAGCCGGGTATCCCAGAGTCGTTCAGTGTATTACGTAAAGAAATTCGTGCCTTAGGTATTGATATTGAGTTGGAGCAAGAATAATGAAAGATTTACTAGGTTTTCTAAAAAAACAAAATGTGTCGAGCGAATTCGATACGATTAAGGTTTCTCTTGCTTCTCCTGAAAAGATTCGTTCTTGGTCATATGGTGAGGTTAAAAAGCCTGAAACAATTAACTACCGTACGTTCAAGCCTGAGCGTGATGGTTTGTTCTGTGCCAAAATCTTCGGGCCTATTCGTGATTACGAGTGCTTGTGTGGTAAATACAAGCGCTTGAAGCATCGCGGTGTCATTTGTGAAAAATGTGGTGTCGAGGTGACTCAGTCTAAGGTGCGCCGTGAAAGAATGGGGCATATTGACCTGGCAACATCCGTCGCTCATATCTGGTTCTTGAAGTCATTACCATCGCGTATTGGTTTGATGCTTGATATGACATTGAAAGAGATCGAAGCAGTTTTATACTTCGAAGCCTTTATGGTGGTTGACCCTGGTTTGACGCCATTGGAACCATGGCAGTTACTGAGCGAAGAAGAATACTTGGACGCGATGGACGAGTATGGGGATGAATTTGAAGCTCAGATGGGTGCGGAAGCCATTAAGAAAATGCTTCAATCAATTGATTTGGAGGCGGAAGCAGCCAGACTAAGAGAAGAGATGGACTCTACCAACTCTGAAACGAAGCAGAAAAAAATCTCTAAGCGTTTGAAGCTGGTTGATTCATTCTTGCAGTCCGGCAATAAGCCAGAGTGGATGATTTTGGATGTACTTCCTGTGTTGCCACCTGAGCTGAGACCTTTGGTGCCGTTGGATGGTGGACGTTTCGCAACCTCCGATTTGAATGATCTATATCGTCGAGTCATTAACCGTAACAATCGTCTGAAGCGTTTGTTGGATTTGATGGCGCCGGATATTATCGTTCGTAACGAAAAGCGTATGTTGCAGGAGTCAGTTGACTCTATGCTGGATAACGGACGTCGTGGGCGTGCGGTTACCGGAACCAATAAGCGTCAGTTAAAATCTTTGGCGGATATGATCAAAGGTAAGCAAGGGCGTTTCAGACAGAACCTGCTTGGTAAACGTGTGGATTATTCCGGACGTTCCGTTATCGTGGTTGGACCAACTTTAAGACTGCATCAGTGTGGTCTGCCGAAGAAGATGGCGCTGGAACTGTTCAAACCGTTTATTTTCAGCAAACTGCAAAAGCGCGGATTGGCGACAACCATTAAAGCAGCCAAGAAAATGGTGGATCAAGGGTTGCCGGAAGTATGGGATGTGCTGGATGAGGTTATCAGAGAGCATCCTGTATTGTTGAACCGTGCGCCGACCTTGCACAGACTTGGGATTCAGGCGTTCGAACCTGTCTTGATTGAAGGTAAGGCAATTAATCTGCACCCATTGGTATGTTCGGCCTTTAACGCCGACTTCGATGGTGACCAGATGGCGGTGCACGTTCCACTTTCTTTGGAAGCGCAGTTGGAAGCTCGTACGTTGATGATGTCAACGAACAACTTGTTGTCACCTGCAAACGGGGATCCGATTATTGTTCCTTCACAGGACGTTGTACTAGGTTTGTACTACATCACGCGTGAAGCGGTGAATGAGAAAGGTGAAGGCAAAGCGTTTTCAAACTGGTCTGAAGTTCAAAGAGCATTGGATGCAAAAGTCGTTCATCTTCATACAAAGATTAAGCTGAAGTTGGAGCAGATTGTTATCGATGATTCCGGGGTGGAAACCGTTCAGAAAGGAATTGTCGATACCACTGCCGGTCGAGCATTGTTGTTGAGAATTCTTCCGAAAGGATTAAGTTTCGACTTACTTAACCTGAATCTGACCAAAAAGAATATCTCCAGTGCATTAAATGCCTGTTATCGTATTTTGGGGCCGAAAGAAACGGTTATCTTTGCCGATCAGTTGATGTATGCAGGGTTTAAATGGTCAACTTTGGCCGGTCTGTCTTTCTGTTCTGATGACATGTTGATTCCTGATAGCAAGCAAGGGATCATCGCGCGCGCAGAAGAGCAGGTTGCAGAGATTCAGAACCAGTTTTCACAAGGTTTGGTGACAGAAGGTGAAAGATATAACAAGGTTGTTGATATCTGGTCACACACGAATGAGCTTGTAACCAAATCGATGATGGATGAGTTGCAGTATGAAACGGTCAAAGATGCCGAAGGCAACGATGTGCAGCAAACATCATTCAACTCGGTTTATATGATGGCTGACTCCGGGGCTCGTGGTTCCGTTGCGCAGATGCGTCAGCTTGGCGGGATGCGTGGTCTGATGGCTAAGCCGGATGGCTCGATTATCGAGACACCGATCACTGCAAACTTCCGTGAAGGTTTGAACGTATTGCAGTACTTCATTTCGACACACGGTGCACGTAAAGGTCTTGCCGATACAGCACTGAAGACTGCTAACTCCGGTTACCTGACACGTCGTTTGGTTGACGTCGCTCAGGATGTTGTTGTGACTGAAGAAGATTGTGGTACGACTGAAGGGGTTTCTGTCACTTCTCATGTTGAAGGTGGAGAGGTTGTCGAGGAATTGAAAGATCGTATTCTAGGTCGTGTATTGGCTGAAGACGTCGTTAACCCAAGCGGAGAATTGATTGTCGAAAACGGCACCTTGCTGGATGAAAGATTGGTGAAAATCATTGATGAATCCGGTATTGATACGGTTAAGGTGCGTTCTTCGATTACTTGTGAAACGAAGTTCGGTATCTGTCAGAAGTGTTACGGTCGTGATCTGGCAAGAGGCCACATGGTAAACCTTGGGGAAGCTGTCGGTGTTATGGCGGCCCAGTCTATCGGTGAGCCTGGGACTCAGTTGACAATGCGTACCTTCCATATCGGTGGGACGGCTTCTTCCGCAGCAGCACAGAGCCAGATCGAAGTGAAGCACAGTGGTAAGGTGAAGTTTGCCAACCTGAAAACCGTGAGTAACTCGGAAAACCTTCTGGTTGTGACTTCTCGTTCGGGTGAGTTGTCAATCCTGGATGACATGGGGCGTGAAAAGGAGCGTTATAAAGTTTCTTACGGCTCGGTTCTGAATGTTGTGGATGGAGAGAATGTTCCATCAGGACAAATTCTAGCCACCTGGGACGCACATACGCACCCGGTTATTACAGAAGCCGAAGGGACGGTTCAGTTTGGTAACTTTGAAGGGGCTGTAGAAGAGCATATTGATGAGTTGACAGGCTTGGCTTCTTATGTCGTTAAGGGGTCTAAAGATAGAGCTCTAGCTTCGAAGGAAGCGCGTCCATATATCGAATTGGTAGATGAGAAAGGTAAGGCTGTTAACTTCCCTGGTACTCAGACGCCAGCGATTTATTATTTGCCTGAAAACGCCATTGTTGTCGTTTCTTCAGGCGATAAGATTGGGGCGGGGGATATTCTTGCGAGAATTCCTCAGGAATCTTCAAAAACCAAGGATATTACCGGGGGTCTTCCTCGAGTTGCGGACTTGTTCGAAGCTCGTCAGCCGAAAGAGCCAGCGATTATGGCGGAAGTGACCGGTGTTGTCAGCTTCGGTAAAGAAACTAAAGGCAAGCAGCGTTTGGTGATTACACAAGACTCTGGAGAGCAGCATGAAACTCTGATTCCTAAGTGGAGAACAGTGGATGTGTTTGAAGGAGAGCGTGTCGAAAAAGGGGATGTCGTTGCTGATGGGAATCCTAACCCGCATGATATCTTGCGCCTGTTAGGTGTTGAGAGACTGACTCAATATATTATCGACGAAGTGCAGGATGTCTATCGTTTGCAAGGTGTTCGCATTAACGACAAACACATCGAGACCGTTGTGCGTCAGATGTTGCGCAAAGTCGAAATTGTCTCTTCCGGTGATACCTCGTTGATTCGTGGTGAGCAGGCGGAATATGCCCGTGTGCTAGAAATCAATGAACAAGCTAGAGCGGAAGGCAAAGTGGAAGCAACTTATCAGCGAGTACTGCTGGGGATTACTAAAGCTTCCTTGGCAACAGAGTCGTTTATTTCTGCGGCTTCCTTCCAGGAAACAACCAGAGTTCTGACCGAGGCGGCTGTCAGCGGCAAGGTCGACAAACTGGTTGGATTGAAAGAGAACGTAATTGTTGGGCGATTGATTCCTGCGGGAACTGGGTTTGCCTATCATCAAGCACGTAAAGCTGCGAATGAAAAGACACAGCAAGAGCTTTCAGTCTTTATGGAAAGTAGCGTTGATACGGAAGAAGTGGATGAAGCGCAAGCTTCCGTAGTTGAAGCAGATGAAGTGTAAGAAGGTGAATTTATATTATTTATAATTTCATAAACTTATGCTTGACATTAGGGTTTTAGGTATCTAAAATCCTCAAACCTTATTTGAGGGTAAAATTTACCCTCATTTTATTAATATTAAGAGCAAAATCTTAAATGGAGTAAGAATTAATGGCTACTATTAACCAGTTGGTGCGTAAGCCGCGTAAAGACAAAGCGAAAAAGTCTAACGTCCCTGCGCTTGAAGCATGTCCTCAGCGTCGTGGTGTGTGTACGCGAGTTTATACAACAACCCCTAAGAAGCCTAACTCTGCCCTACGTAAAGTTGCACGTGTTCGTTTGACTAACGGTTATGAAGTTTCGACTTATATCGGTGGTGAAGGACACAACTTGCAAGAACACTCCGTGATCCTAATTCGCGGTGGTCGTGTAAAAGATTTACCTGGTGTGCGTTATCACACAGTTCGTGGTTCACTTGACTGCGCTGGTGTTGATGGTCGTAAACAAGGTCGTTCTAAGTACGGTGCGAAGCGTCCTAAAGGTTAATTAACCTTTAACATACGTTTTGCAACTATAGTGTAAATTTATACCGGAAGAGTAAGAATGGCAAGAAGAAGAGAAATCCCAAAAAGACAAGTATTACCTGATCCAAAGTTCGGTGATACAACTCTAACAAAGTTCGTTAACATGATTATGGTTAGCGGTAAGAAAGCGGTAGCTGAGAAAATCGTATACGATGCATTGGATGTTGTCGTTGAGAGAAAAAAAGGCGGCGACCATGCAGCTTTGTTGAGAGAAGCATTAGAAAATGTTGGCCCGATGGTTGAGGTTAAATCTCGCCGTGTAGGTGGTGCGACATACCAGGTTCCAGTTGAAGTTCGTCCTGAGCGTAAAACTGCTCTGGCGATGAGATGGCTTGTCGAAGCTGCACGAAAGCGCAGTGAGAAAGGCATGATGTTGCGACTGGCTGGCGAGTTAACAGATGCTCTTGAGAACAGAGGTTCTGCAATCAAGAAGAAAGAAGATACCCATCGTATGGCAGAGGCAAACAAAGCCTTCTCTCATTTCCGTTGGTAAATTCATTGGCTCTTTTATAGAGCCTTTATTGTTTTATAGAATAAATTAAAAAGGTTAAAAACGTGGCTCGTACAACCCCTTTAGCAAATTACCGTAATATCGGTATTATGGCGCACATTGATGCGGGTAAAACTACTACAACAGAGCGTATCCTGTATTACACAGGTGTTTCACACAAAATCGGTGAAGTGCACGATGGTGCAGCAACGATGGACTGGATGGAACAGGAGCAAGAGCGTGGTATTACCATTACTTCAGCTGCAACAACCTGTTTCTGGAACGGGATGGCGAACAACTATCCAAATCACAGAATCAATATTATTGATACTCCAGGCCACGTTGATTTCACGATCGAAGTAGAACGCTCGTTACGTGTTCTTGATGGTGCTGTAACCTGTTTCTGTTCGGTTTCCGGTGTGGAGCCTCAGTCAGAAACTGTTTGGCGTCAGGCAGACAAGTATGGTGTGCCGCGTATGGGGTTTGTAAACAAAATGGACCGTGCGGGTGCTGACTTTTTGAACGTTGTTCAAATGGTTATTGATCGTTTAGGTGCTACCCCGGTTCCAATGCAGTTGCCAATTGGTGCGGAAGACAGTTTCCGTGGTATCGTCGATCTTGTGAAGATGAAAGCCATTTACTGGGAAGAAGAAAACATGGGTATGAAGTATACCTATGAAGAAATTCCGGCAGAAATGATGGATGAAGCGCAAGAATGGCGCGAGAAAATGGTCGAGTCAGCGGCTGAAGCCAGTGAAGAGCTGATGGATAAGTACCTTGAGGAAGGTGATTTGTCAGAAGAAGATATTAAGGCTGGTATTCGTCAGCGTTGTATCGACGTTGAAATCGTTCCGATGTTCTGTGGTTCAGCTTTCAAGAATAAGGGTGTTCAGACTTTGTTGGATGCGGTACTGGATTATATGCCTTCTCCTTTGGATGTTCCGCCGATCAAAGGTGTCTTGGAAGACGGTACTGAAGAAGAGCGTAAGTCTTCTGATGATGAGCCGTTTGCAGCTTTGGCCTTTAAGATCATGACAGACCCTTATGTTGGGACTTTGACGTTCTTCCGTGTTTACTCTGGTCAGTTAAGTGCCGGTAGTCCGGTTTATAACTCGGTGAAGGAAAAGCGCGAGCGTGTCGGTCGTCTGTTGCAAATGCACTCAAATTCTCGTGAAGAGATCAAAGAAGTCGCTGCTGGAGATATTGCTTGTGCGGTTGGTCTGAAAGATACAACAACTGGTGATACGCTTTGTGACATGGATCATAAGATCGTTCTTGAACGTATGGAGTTCCCGGATCCAGTTATCTCGATTGCGATCGAGCCAAAGACAAAAGCGGACCAGGAGAAAATGGGGATTGCATTGCAGAAGCTAGCTGCAGAAGATCCATCGTTCCGTGTTCATACGGATGAAGAAACCAACCAGACAATCATCTCTGGTATGGGTGAGCTTCATTTGGACATCATTGTTGATCGTATGAAGCGTGAGTTCAATGTTGAAGCCAATGTAGGTGCGCCTCAAGTATCTTACAGAGAAACGATTAAGCGAGCGGTTGAAGCTGAAGGTAAGTTTGTTCGTCAATCCGGTGGTCGTGGTCAGTATGGTCACGTTATGATCCGTATGGAGCCTCTTGAGCCTGGTTCAGGGTTTGAGTTTGTCAACAGTACGGTTGGTGGATCTGTTCCTCGTGAATATATCGGTGCGGTTGAAAAAGGCTGTCAGGCTCAGCTTGAGTCCGGTGTAATTGCTGGTTATCCAATTGTTGATGTTAAGGTTGATTTGTATGACGGTTCATATCATGATGTGGACTCGAACGAGATGGCCTTTAGTGTTGCGGGTGGTATGGCAATTAAAGACGGTGTTGAAAAGGCATCGCCTGTTATTCTTGAGCCGATCATGGCTGTAGAAGTCACTACTCCTGAAGAGTACATGGGTGATATTATCGGGGATCTTAATAGACGCCGCGGTATGGTCTCCAGTATGGACGATATTCCGACTGGGAAATCTATTAAGGCTGAAGTTCCTCTATCTGAGATGTTTGGTTATTCGAATCAGATGCGTTCCTTGACTCAAGGTCGTGCAAACTACAGCATGACTTTTGAGAAATATGCTGACGCACCGTCGAATATTCAAGAAGAAATTATCGCTAAAGCTAAAAAAGGCTAAATTAATTAATTCAATTTATTAACAAAGGACTTTGGAAAATGGCAAAGGAAAAGTTTGAACGTAGTAAGCCGCACGTAAACGTTGGTACGATTGGTCACGTTGACCATGGTAAGACAACTCTTACAGCGGCGCTAACAATTGTACAAGGTAAAAAGTTCGGTGGTGAGTCAAAAGACTAC
>JAWVWZ010000004.1:0-16160 GCA_033723505.1 Hydrogenovibrio sp. | reverse complement strand
TGTCCGTCGGCACCGGGCTGGTGCCAAGGCCATTCGAAAGTGGGTAAGAAAGGCGGAATACCGTTTCCGGTAACACCGTCCATCAGATAATGGAAACGGGTGCCGATTGTTTCCACCGAAAACCGTGGGTCCAGATAGGCCATGAGTGTGGCGGCCAGTGTGCCGACCAGCAGGGCAATCAGGTGCGCGGGAATATGGGATTTTAATCTTGACCAGAAGATCAATACCGTCAATGTGAGCAGACCAATCAGGGTTTCCGGCCACTGGAACTGCGGCAGAGCCTGGACTAAGGTGCCGACATTTTCCAGATAATGGCCGGAAAGCGTTTCCAGCGGCAGTCCGAACAAGTCTTTGATTTGCAGGGTCGCGATCACGACGGCGATGCCTGAGGTGAAGCCGACGGTGACCGGATAGGGCACCACTTCGATCAGGCGTCCCAAACGGGTCGCGCCCATGATCACCAGCAGAACCCCGGCCATCATTCCGCTGAGTAACAGGCCGCCGAAACCATATTGATAGACGATTGGAAGCAGCACGACGACAAAGGCGGCGGTCGGCCCGGAGATATTGACTCGAGAACCCCCGAATAGTGCGATGACAACGCCGGCAATGATGGCGGTATACAGGCCATGTTGAGGGGGGACATCAATGGCAATCGCCAAGGCCATCGACAGCGGTAGGGCGATAATGCCTACAGTGAGTCCCGCCATCAGATTCGCGCGAAGATTCAGGTTCCGGTCATTGCCGAAAAACAGGTGTTTTAGGATGGACTGCATCGTGAAGAAGTGACTCCTGTTTTAAACCCCAGTTATCGCAAAACGGAAAGTCAAAGCCATTAAAGTTAAGGCACTTGCCGTTTTAAAATTTGCCAGGCGGGGGTCAGGCCATATGAGTGACGTTGATAAACGCGCCATGGACCCCGGTGATGACCATCTGGACGCCAATGACCGCCAAAATCAACCCCATCATCCGTGTGATTCCGCCAAGCGCACCAGCTCCGATAAACGTCACGAAGCGACCGCCAAAAATGAAGATAAAATAGGTGATGACGCACAGGATCGCGAATGCGGTGATGGTGGTCAACATTTCGAAAATACTGCCGCCCGCCGAAAAGTTCATCGCCGTGGCGATGGTCCCGGGGCCTGCCAATAAAGGCACTGCTAACGGCGAAATGGCGGTACTGAGTTGCGCTTCTTGCGCCTCTTCATTGTCTTCATCTGTCAGGTGGTGAACGCTCGAGGGTTCCCCTTGCAGCATATGGAAACCGATCAACAGAATCAACAGTCCGCCGGTGATTTGAAAAGCGGGCAGGGTGATGCCGAAAAGATCGAAAATCAGTTTGCCGACAGCGGAGAAAATCACGACGATTAAAAAAGCGATCACCAAAGATCGAAAAGCGATGGCTTTGGTGGTTTTACGGTTGTCGTTTGCTGTCAGGCTGATAAAGATCGGCACGTTGGCAATCGGATTCATAATGGCGAAGAACCCCATGAAGACGGTAATCATATGAAGCATTAAGGCTTCCATTGTGAACGTTTGCTCCGCTAAATCCTATTCAATGTCTTTATTCTAAGGCAAGAAAGCGGGAAAGTTGATAAAAAATCCATGGCGAACGTAAAAGGGTTAAATCAGGTGGCGGATTTTGGCCGCTAGCCAGGGAGAAACCAAGGTGATTAACAGTACAAGGCTGAAGAGATTTCCTTGGGAGAAGTCAAAGACTGTCAGAATTTGAGACAGTGTCAATCCCAATCCCCAATGGCCGAAAGCAAATTCAAAAATAAGGGTTAAAGCGACCCAGAAGAGACCGAGCGAGAAAAACGTGAGGGATCGATAAGGATGGAAGGTGCGCACTGTCCAATAACTGATCAGAAAAACGACAAATGAAAGTATGATGCCACTGACTGGAGCGGCCAAGGCACTTCCCAGCCAAGAGCTAAGCACATTTTCGCGTAAGTAACCATTTGCGATGGCGAAGCCGACTAAAATCAGCCAAATGAAAAAGGCTTTGAGATAGAAAGAAAGCATTAAAAGCCATGGCAAGCCTCCGGTTAAAGAAGCTTGCCCGATTAATCATTCTTCGCTGCGGTTGCCCGTGCCATCACCTGGTCCCATACCTTGACCCGGGCCCATCCCGTTTCTCGGGCCGGTACCGTTGCCCATTCCGTTGCCGGGTCCCATACCTCTTCCCATCCCGTTTCCAGGCCCCATGCCATTGCCCATGCCATTACGTGGTCGGTTCTGCGGTGGCTGATTGGGTAACGTCACGCCGCGTTCTTTCGCGCGTTGTTGCATGCGTTCATGCTGCTCGTTCCGGATTTGGTTTCTTTCTTCCTGGGTTTTCGCCGCTCGCATTTTTGCACGATGTTCAGCCATTTCCTGTTGGGTCATCAACTGACTGCCATAAATCGGTTGTTGATCTTCTGGCGCGGCAAAAGCCGTTCCTGAAGAAAGTGATAAAGCCAAGGTTAAAGCGGAAATCGTAAGTGGAGATTTCATGAGTCTATTCCTTCATAAAGTTGGGCTTGTTAAGTTAAATGCCTGACAGCCACCGCCCATGCGGCGTCTGGTCTATTTAACATCATTTTTTATGAAAAATACTAATTAATTCTACTTATCAATGGTTCGAGTCAATAAGCCCTGTTAATTGCTTTTCCGCAGCCTCATAACCGAGTTTGATCAGTTCTTCGGCCCGGTCGAATTCAAGGGTTCCGCAGACGTTTCCGGGAATTTCAATCAAGTAGTCCGGTGGATAAGCTGCCAGTTTTTGTCTGGCGATGGTGGTCTGCATGGCATCGAAAGCCTGGTTGGCAATATCGTAAACGCCCCAGTCCCGTTTTTGGCTGTCGGCAGCAGCGGGTTGGAGTTTGTGGATGAATCGTCGGATACTGTCGTAAAACCCGTTGGACGATTCCTGCGTTGCCGAGTCTGATTCTGCCAGGCTGGGGGACGTTTCGATATCGCCATTCAGATTGACTGCAATCGTTAAATCGGTGCCGGCGCCAAAAGTTGGTGCAATGGGCACCGGATTCAAGACACCACCATCAATCAGGTCGACCCCTTTGTAATGGACGGGCGTAAAAAATAATGGCAGGGAAATGGAAGCCCGAATCGCATTAAACAGTTTGCCAGACTGTAACCAGACCTCTTTCTGGTTCTCGATATCCGTGGCGACGGCCGTGTAGGCAAGCGGTAATTCTTCGATCAACTGGTCGCCGAGCAAGTCCACTAAGGAGTTGATGATTTTATCGCCTTTGACCAGGCCGTTTTTTTGCCATGAAATGTCGAGCAGAGAGACAAGGTCGATTTTACGAACGGCACGCACCCAGTGTTCGAATTCGTCCAGTTTTCCCATGGCGTAAACCCCGCCGACTAAGGCGCCGATGGAACAGCCCGAAATGGAGGTGATTTGAAAATCATGTTCTTCCAGCCAGTGAATGATGCCGATATGTGCCAGGCCTCTGGCACCACCACTGCCGAGTACTAAGGAGATGGTTTTTTGCGCGGAGGAGTTTGACATATTTGTGTCCATTTATTTGAATTTTCCTGTCGTAGACAGGTGGCGTTATTAATGAGAATCCTGCTTAATTCAAGCCGTCGAAGTCCACTTCGGGTAGCGATTCATAACCGGGTCTGGCAAAGAAAAATCCTTGCATCAGTTTGACCCCCAGCTGTTGAAAATAGAGCACCTCTTCCCGGGTTTCCAGTCCTTCGGCCAGAACCGTAATATTGAGTTGACGACATATTTCAATCAATCCCGACACGATGATTTGTTTGACCGGATCCTGGTCGATATTTTTGACCAGTTCCATATCGACCTTCAGTAAATTAGGGATAAAACTGGCCAGGGTATTGAGTCCGGCATGGCCAGCCCCGAAATCATCCAGTGCCGTGATAAAGCCCTGGCGCTGGTAGTGCTGAAAAATGCCTCTCAGGTGTTCTACGTCGGCGACCTGTTCCGATTCGGTGATCTCGAACATGATTTTCGACGTCGGGAATCCGCATTCTTTGGCCGCCTTTAATGTGCTTTGGATGCAGTGTTCGGGTTCATAGACGGCATTGGGCAAAAAATTGATGCTCAAAATGCTGTCGAGCCGCAACTGATTCGCCAGGCGGATCGCTTTGACTCGGCAGGCTTGATCGAATGCGTAGCGGTTTTCGTCATTGACTCGGTCCAGTACGGCTTTTGCCGTTTGGGTTTGTTGATCACGAACCAGAGCCTCATAACCGAATATGTTGCGTTGTTCAATGTCGACAATGGGTTGGAAGGCGAAGGTAAAATCGAAGTCCAAAGGTTTGTGGCAGCCTTTACAGCCTGTTTTAAGGGATTCAACCGGAAAAATCGTTGCCATAGAGCCTCTGTTCGTGTGCGTCTGTTGATTTCATTATAGAGGAGCCGATCGTAGAATACGACCGGATTACAACCAGCTACTGAATTGCATGCCGATCCCGACCGAGTTGTTGCGGTAATTATAGTCGATCAGGCTTTCACCATAGCCGTAAAACCATTGGATATACGCTTTCATATTGCGGTGAACCGGGTAACTGTAACCCAGTTCGAAAGCGCCCTTGTTATCATTTTTGCTGAAGTTGTCACGTACCATCACCTTAAAGTGGTGTTTATGGTATTTCGTGAGGAACCCGAACTCGACATTGCCCATATAATGTTCGATGTCTGGATTATCGTCCGTTGAGCTGGTTTCCGGCAACCTCAGCCAAGGCTTGATGGCGAACACCGAATTGCCGCGCGCAAACAGCAAGCGCGCGTAGACGCGATTCCAGGAGCGGGAAAGCGGTTCCGAGCGGCCATTGGATTGATGGCTCAGTCCGATGTCGATCAAACGGTTACGCCAACCGAAGAGTTCCATCTTATTGTCGAAACTCATCCAGATTTCCGGTTCGTGATTGGTTTCACGAAAGGGGGCGGAGATATTGTGGTTGTAGGCTTGCCAGAAGGATCGATTGGTATAACCGACATAGAGGTGATCTCCCCATCCCAGCAGATCGTCGGTAATCGGGATCTTTAAACTGATCTGAAATTTCGCTTCAAAGGGTTCGAATTGTTCGGTTTGTGTTAATCCGGCTTGCTGAAAAGGGCGTTCATTAGTGCCGTCGAAGTTATAGGCGCCGATGATCAGATAATTGGGGCGATAGGGTTGAATGGAAAACGGGCCATATTTATTGCGTTTTTCTGACAATAATCGAGCGTCCAAAGCCGTTTTTCCGGAATGCAGTTCGGCATCGTCCAAGATGCATTGATCGCGTACTTGCTGGAGCGTGGTGTCAGGTGCCTGTTTTTCCAATGCTTTTTGGACGCACTCGGCATCATATTGAGGAAGCGAGGGATCTGCCCAACCGCAAGTGGCAAACCACAATGTTGAAAAAGCGATGAAATGAGCGGCTTTAAGCATTTGAATTCCAAAATGAAGCTATCGATTGATAGCTTAAAGTGGATGCTTCGTCAGCGCAACCATCAATCGGCGAAAAAGTGATTGCGCGGGTCATGCTAGGCAGTTTTTTCCCTTTGGATCAGAGCCACATTTTTCAGTGACCGGCAGGCTGTCTGCTAAGCGAGTTTCTGCGAAAATGTCTGCAACGCGACCAATTGCTGATCGATCAGATGCTGTATCCTTTCGTCGGTCAGATTGCCATCGTCATCGAAGGTGCCGGCAGCAAAGGCATTGCAAAAGACTTCAGGTTGATTGACAAAATGCAGGTTCAAAAACACCCCGACCTGCCTTAAATGATACTGTGCCCGAGAGGTCCCCATGCCGCCCCCGGCGCCCATAATGGCCGCAGCTTTTCCGGAAAGTAAGGCATTGTCTGGTTCTCTTGATCCCCAGTCCAGAGCATTCTTCAGTGCCGGGGCGATCGAATAATTATACTCAGGACAACTCAACAACAAAGCATCCGCACGCGCCATTTGGTCGAGTAGGGCGATGACGGCAGGAGATTTTTGGGTGATATCTTCGTTGTAAAAAGGCAGGTCCGACAGGTCGGCGATTTCGAGAGTCATGCCATTTGGCGTATGGGATTGCGCGTAGCGAAGCATGCCCATATTTTTGGATTGGCGGCGCAGGCTACCACAGATACCGAGTACATTCATCACCATTTCCTCCATTTGCGAATGAAATTCTGGGGAGGCTCAATAGCCTCGGGTCTTGATTGATTTTACGCCGAATTTCGACGGACACAAGTCCGGAATTAAAATCTGCCAGGCGGGGGTGAGAGTGTCAGGCGATAGGGCTGCATGGAAGAGGCTTTGAACCCTTGTTTGCGGTAAAAAGCCTGTCCGACGACATTATCGGCATCTGTCAAAAGGGTGATTCTTTGGCACCCGGCTTGTGTGGCCGTGCGGATGGCGTGCTGGATCAGCGCTTCGCCAATGCCTTGTCGGCGATAATCGGGTAGCACGACCATGTCCTCCAGTGTGGCGACGCGCGAACCCAAAGCGGTGGAGATGCCATAGAGCAGGCTGACCATGCCCACGATTCTGTCGGTTTCACGTGAAACCAGAATAGTGCCTTGTTGCGGGTTTTCCAGCAGCATTGACAGGCCTTTGGATTGTTTGTCTCTGTCGGGAACGAATTCCGCTTCCTGTTCAAACAGAATCGCCAGTAAATCGCACAGTGCTGGAATGTCGTCTTGTGTGGCAATGGCGAGCGTCATTTTTGCGAACGGTCTGTTTCGTCAAGATCGATTTGTTTTTTGCCATCGATCATGGCTTTGACCAGATTCTCCCGGTGGACAAGACTGGAGAAGATCACGCCCAGAATATGTAGAATCACCAAAAACAGGGTGAAGTTGGCGAGGCCTTCGTGCAGGTCTTCCCAAATACTGTCTTTGCCATGATGTTCGTCGTCATCTGCCATGGCCGGAGAAATCAGATGGATGTTGGCGTCAGCCAAAGGCCCTTTGCCTTCGGCGCCATAAGCTTCCAATCCCGTCCAGGTCGTTAGCAATAGAAATATCAACAGGGTGACCACCATCCAGCCGCCAAGCGGGTTATGGCCGAGATAATGGATGGGGCGGCCTTTGAGAATCGAGACGACGTAGGCTTTTGCGGTGGCACGACCATAGACGAAGTCGGTGAAACGGGCATGCTTGGTTCCGATCACTCCCCAGACAATTCGAAGCAGGACCAATCCGAGAATGGCATATCCGGAATAAACATGGATCAGGCTGTCGTCATCTCCTGTCAGGTAGGAGATGAAAAACAACAATACCAAGGTCCAATGGAAGGTCCGAACTCCGATATCCCAAACCTTGACGTTTTTCGTGGCCATGCCTGACCTCCTTTTGTAATCGGTTTTTGCAGGGTTAGCCGAGGCCGCCGAATTCCAAGCCGACATAGGTGGTAAGCGCCATGGCGACCGCACCCCAGATCAGCATTCTCATCGCACCTTTGAGCATATTGGCGCCACCGGTTTTCGCAGCGACCGCGCCTAGAAGCGATAACAGCAGCAAAGAACTGCCGGCGATAATGTAGCCCAGGTTTTCCATTGGCAGGAGGGCGACGAGAACCACCGGAATCGCTGCACCGGAAACAAACGACCCTGCAGAAGCAAAAGCGGCTTGCAGAGGGCGGGCGCTATGAATTTCGGATAATCCGAGTTCATCTTTCGCATGGGCACCCAGGGCGTCGTGTTCCATCAATTCGGTGGCCACCTGGTTGGCGGTTGCTTCACTGACGCCCCGTTGAACATAAATCAATGCCAGTTCGGCATGTTCGGTTTCCCAGTCTTCTTCCAGCGCAATTCGTTCCAGTTCCAGGTCGGCTTTTTCGGTATCGGCCTGAGAACTGACCGAGACATATTCCCCGGCAGCCATCGACAAGGCACCGGCGACCAATGCGGCGACGGCCACCAACAAAATATGCTCTTTATCAGCACCGGAGGCGATGACCCCCACCAATAAACTGACGACGGAAATAATCCCGTCGTTAGCACCCAGTACGGCCGCTCTCAACCATCCCATGCGGTGGCTGTAATGTTCGTCCACCAGGTGGGTGTTTAACATCTCTTCGGTAAAATGAGACATGATCTGTATCGCTCCTCAATCAAGATCATCGAGGAACGCGTCCTCTTCTTTATCTTTTTTAGGTTCTTTATGCTTGGGCAAGCTTGAAAAAAGTACGCCCAGTATAAAACCTAATCCGATGAGAATCACCACTAAAAGGGCGACCTGAGCGGAAAAACTCCAAAACAGCAGTTTGATTTCGACCACCGAGGTATTCTGTAATGCGAATAATGTGACCAGCACGATGACGATAATGGAACCGATAGAATGTGTTTTTTTCATTTTGCTTGTCCTTTTGCGTTAAATCCAAACTTCTTCCGCATGCTCGACGATATGCACGGTCTTGTGCAGTTTTTGTTCGATGGCCGCTTTAAAGATTTCCTGCTTGTCTCGCTCACCGTGGATCAGGAACACCTTGTCCAAATGTTCGAACTGTTCCATCCAGTTGAGTAACTCGTTTTGATCGGCGTGTGCGGAAAAGCCATTGATCATATAGGTCTTGGCGCGAACTTTGATCTCTTCACGGTAAATCCGAATCGAATCGGCGCCGTCAACCATTCTTCGGCCCAGTGTTCCGATTGCTTGATAGCCAACGAAAATCACACTGTTACGGGCATTCCACAAACGGTGTTTGAAGTGGTGCAGAATTCGCCCGCCAGTACACATCCCACTCCCGGCGATAATGATACATCCGCTTTCTTCATCATTGATGCGGATTGAGTCCTCGCCTTTGAGGGTGTACTCGAGATAAGGGAAGTCGAAAACCGACCCATCCTTTTCGAGGAACTCGTTGGCCTGGTCATTGAGTTCCTGATAATACTGGCTATAGATGCGGGTGGCCCGAATTGCCATGGGGGAATCGAGAAAAATTTTGCATTTCGGCAGTTCGCCATCGTAGTACATTTGCTTCAACAATAAGAGAATTTCCTGGGTTCGTTCCACCGCAAAAGAAGGAATCAATACATTGCCTTGATTGATCAGGGTGTCATTAATGGCGGATTTGAATTCCTCGATACTCGCGTCCAAAGAGCGGTGGTTTCGATCCCCATAGGTTGATTCGATATAAAGTGCATCGGCTTTCTTAACGGACTCGGGTGACGGCAGGATCATATCCTTTTTATTGCCCAAGTCGCCGGAAAATACCACGGTTTTCGATTGCCCGTCCTCCTCGAAGTCGATTTCGATGGTCGCCGACCCGAGAATATGTCCGGCGTTTCTGAAGGTCGCTTGCACGTTTTGGCCGAGCGGAAGCGGCTTGTCGTATTCGGCATATTGGATATTGAGGTTGAAGACATCTCTGGCGTCATCCATGGTGTAAAGCGGCGGGTATACCTCGTCTTCTTCTCCGCGGCGTTGAGCTTTCTTATAAGCCGTCTTAAAATCCTCTTCCATGATTTTGGCACTGTCGAGCAGGATGACTTCGGCCAAGTCCATGGTAGGCCTCAGGCTGATAATGCGACCGTCAAACCCTTCTTTGACCAGCTTCGGAATGCGGCCGACATGATCGAGATGCGCATGGGTAATTAACAGGATATCGACGTCTCTTGGATCGAAGCCGAAGGGATCGGAGTTTTCCCGGCCTGAATGGCCCTGAAACATGCCACAGTCGATCAATATTTTCGGGCCTTGTTTCAACTGTAAAAAATGGCAGGAACCGGTGACGGTTTCAGCGGCACCAAAAGATTGAATCGGGGTCATAATGACATCCTCCAGTTAGTTCCTCTTCATGCTGTCCATGGCAGAAAAAAGGATGGGTTTTCGTGTTTTTCAAACGGATGCTAACGCTCCGTGACGGCGAGCTTAATCGCCAATCCCGCTAAAACAAACGCGGTGGTCTGATGTAAGCGGCGTTGAATTTTAGGGGAATCGTTTACTTGTTTTACCAGCCCTGCCAATAAGGCGATGCCACCGAACACCAGCAGCGTGATCAAGATGACACTCAGACCCAGCGCCCAGGTCTGTTGCGTGATCTGTCCATGGCTTGTATTGATGAACTGGGGCAGAAAGGCCAGAAAGAAAATCGAAACCTTGGGGTTGGTCAAATTCATCAGGACGCCACGTCGATAGAGCTGCCCCGGTGACAGTGCTTTTGCCGTGCCGGAGGTCAAATGGATGGAAGCCGCTTTGAAAGCTTGCCAGGCCAGATAAAACAGATAGCCTACGCCGATGAACTTGAGCAGGGTGAAAGCCAATAATGAGGTTTGGAATAACACGGCGATGCCCAGCGATACGGCTGTGGTATGAACAATGAGCCCGGTACAGAGTCCCAGCGTAACCCAAATGCCTGCCATCCGGCCATGCAGGGCGGACTGCATCAGTACATACAGGTTATCCGGTCCAGGCGAAAGGGCCAGTAACGTGGTTAAGGCGATAAAAGAGAATAAGGAATCCATCTCCATTGAGTTTTCCTCTCACCGGGGCTTGCATCAGGGTTGATTTCTATATTGGCAATTTACCATATTTTTTGAGCACAATGCCAAATGAATCCTCTTGTGGAAATCCCGTTGAGGCATAAAAATTTGTATCGGAGCGCGGAATGGATAAAAATAATCCGAATGGATAGACGCGTTTGCGTTTCCGGCAATGCGCTTTCATAAACAATGAGATTAAATTCAACAATAACGTTCCAGACATAAAAAGGAGAGGCTGTGGCTTATTTAAAAAATTATCCTAATCAGGAAGGGTATTTCGGAGAGTTTGGCGGCGCGTTTTTACCGCCTGAGTTGGAACCTCATTTCGCGGAAATCAATCAAGCTTATCTGACTCTGGGACGTTCTGCGGATTTTTTGAATGAATTGAAGTATATTCGAAAGCATTATCAAGGACGTCCGACACCTGTGTATTACGCTCATAACCTGAGTCGAGAAGTTGGTGCTCATATCTACTTGAAGCGGGAAGACCTGAACCATTCCGGAGCCCATAAATTGAATCACTGTATGGCTGAAGCGCTACTCGCCAAGCATATGGGAAAAACCAAATTGATCGCTGAGACCGGTGCCGGTCAGCATGGGGTCGCTTTGGCGACGGCAGCGGCTTATTTTGGTATGGAGTGTGAAATCCACATGGGGGAAATCGACATTGCCAAGGAAGCGCCGAATGTGACGCGGATGAAATTGTTGGGGGCGACAGTCGTTCCGGTCGGATTCGGCGGTAAAAGCTTGAAAGAGGCGGTGGATTCCGCTTTCCAGTCTTACGTGCCTCAAGCAGACACCGCTTTGTTCGCGATCGGCTCGGTGGTCGGGCCGCACCCTTTCCCGATGATGGTGAGAGATTTTCAGTCGGTAGTGGGTTATGAAGCCAAGGAACAGTTTCTGGAGATGGTTGGTGAACTGCCGGATGAAGTCGGTGCTTGCGTCGGCGGTGGCTCCAATGCGATGGGGCTTTTCGCCGGGTTTATCGATGATGAAGGGGTTGGACTGAATGGAGTCGAGCCTTTAGGGAAAGGCACCAAACTTGGAGAGCACTCGGCAACCATGACCTATGGAAAACCGGGCATGATTCATGGCTTCAAATGTATGCTGTTATCGGATGAAGAAGGCAATCCGGCGCCGGTGCATTCGATTGCTTCCGGGCTGGATTATCCAGGAGTCGGACCGGAGCATTCCTTCCTGAAAACCGAAGGCAAGGTCCATTATCACGGGGTGACCGATCAGGAAACTCTGGATGCATTTTATAAGCTATCGAGTGCGGAAGGCATTATTCCCGCATTAGAAAGTTCCCATGCTGTGGCCTGGGCAATGAAGCATGGGCGCGAAAACCCTGGTTGCACGATGCTGATCAACTTGTCCGGTCGCGGTGATAAGGATATCGATTATGTCACCGAAAACTTCGGGTTCGGCGAAACGCTTTAAGAGAGTTTATTTTATGCCAGTCCCGAAAGACTCCGGTCGGGCCTGGCTTATCAATCCCCGAGTCCTGTCGGTCGCTTAGAACTCGCTCCATTGATCTGATGGATCCTGCTTTTTCTCAGGCGTTTTGACTTCCAGTTTCAAGGGCTCCTTGCCCGAATCTTCCGGTTCCGATTCTTTTCCGTCCGCCGTTTTTTGAGCTTCAGCATCCGTTTGATGATGTTCAATCAGGTTCAATTCCTTGCTTGAGTGTTCAATCACTCTGCCGGTATTGAAGAAGGACATATCCTTGAGCAGAATCGTCGACTGGTCGTTCATGCTTTCCGCTGCCGCAGTCGTTTCTTCGACCAGTGCCGCGTTTTGTTGAGTCACCTGGTCAATCTGCGTAATCGCCACGTTGACTTGGCCGACCCCATTCGCCTGCTCTGCCGATGCATTGGCAATCTGTTCGACCATTTCGGTGACCGAATGAATGGACTGATTGATGGCGGTGAGCATTTCGCCGGATTTCGCGGCCAATCCCGTGCCCTGTTCGATGCGGGTAACGCTTTCGTCAATCAAGGCTTTAATGTCTTTGGCAGCTTCCGCAGATTTTTGCGCCAGGGCGCGGACTTCTCCTGCAACCACGGCAAAACCTCGACCATGTTCGCCGGCCCGTGCGGCTTCAACCGCGGCGTTCAACGCTAACAGGTTGGTTTGGAAAGCAATGCCGTCAATCAGGGTGACAATGTCTGAAATTTTATAACTCGATTCCTGAATTTCGTTCATGGCATCGATGGTCTGCTGCATGACTTCGCTACCTTCGTTAGACTGAGCCTGAACTGCTTGAGCCACTTCAGCTGCACGTTGTGAGTTTTCGGTATTGGCTTCGACCGCCGAGTTCATTTCATCCATCGTGGATGAGGTTTGTTCCAAGGCAGCGGCCTGCTCTTGAACGCGTTGGCTTAAGTCCGCGGACCCTTTGGAAACTTCTTGGGCTGCCCCACTGACGATTCGGGAAGCTTCCATGGCTTTGGCGATGACCGAGACCAGTTTATCCGCTGAGGTATTGACCGCTTGTTTGAGGGTTTCCAGATCGCCTTGATATTGGGCATCAATATGGTGGGTCAAATCCCCTTCGGATTGCGCAACTACGACTCGGATGATTTCTGTCATGGCGCTGTCCAGGTCTTCCATTGAGTTGTTGATGCGTTGTTTCATCAAGTCCAGTTCTCCACGAGACTCTGCCGTGACCCTTTCTTGGAAACGACCATTCTGCATGGCAGCCATCACCTGGTTGATATCGTTGACGACCTGATTGATAGCGTGCATGGCTTCGGAAGTGGTGACCAGCATGGCGCGATATTCCCCTTTCGCGGCCGTATTGACTTCGACATCGAACTGCCCGTCGTGCAGAGACTGCATGACGCGGTTGAGTTCGCCCATGATTTTGGTGACATTATCGGCACTGGTATTCACACCTTGTTTCAAGGTATCCAGATCGCCGACATAATCTCGGGTCACTCGCTTGGAAAAATCCCCTTCTGCCAAAGCGCCAATCGTGGTATTGGCATCACTGATGGCATTCTGCATATTTTGTAACAAACGATTCAGAGCCTCGACCGACAGACCAATTTCGTCCCGGCTCTCAACCTTCACCTGCTTATCGAATTCTCCGGTATCAACAACTTCCTGCATGGCCTTTTGCATAGAAATGACGGGGCGAACCACCACTCTCATAATCCAGATGAAAAAGGCCATGCCGACGGCGATCGACAGAACCAGGACGATGATGGTAATGGTGGTCGCCTGTTTTCCGAATTGACTGCCCGCATGAGAAGCCTGATCGCTTTGTGTTTTCTGGTAGTCGGTCAACTCTCTAATGGCATTGCGATAGGTGGTACTGAGTTGACGGGTATTCGAAGATAAAAACAATCGGTTCGCCATTCGGCTTTGACCGGATTGAGTTAACTTGATGATACGGTTGAGGTTTTTGAGTTGAGCTTGATGTGCTTGGTTGGCTTTTTTTAATAAGGCGAGAGAGGTGCCGGAGATCAGAGTGTCATTCAAGAATTTATAAGCTTTGTCATCTGCTTGAAGACGGTGGTTGATACGTCGCAGTGCTTGGTTTTCGCTGGCTCGGGATCGAGCTTGTATCAACTGGCCGATATCCCTTTCCAGAGAGACACGACGCTGATCGATTTCCATCAGGGTCGTGACTTTCGGCATGCGATCATTGACCACCAGATTCAATGCATCGTTGATTTTTCCGATTTGTTGTAAGGAAACCGCGCCTAAAATCACCGACATTATAATCAATATAGAAAATGCGAACATCAACCTCAATTTAACCGTCATACCTATCCTCGCTCAGGCCTGTTATTTGAATTTAAACCATAAAAAAAATTTATTCTTTTAAAAAATATACAAAACGGGAGAAAGCCTGTCAAACACTATTATTTAAGGGGATTTAGGGCAAAAAACGTGCCAAAATCGAGATAGGTGTGGACACTATTTTCAGGTTAATCAATTAATCATATTTATATTAGAGAGTGATTAAGTCTTTAAGGCTCGAATCGTGATGGTCAGAAGGTGCGGCGATGAGGTGGGGTTAAACAATATTAAATTGGCTTTTACGATGAGCGGATTTCGCCTGTGGACAGACGACGACACTGTTGCGCCCTTTGTCTTTCGCTTTATAGAGTGCATCATCGGTCCGTTGAATGACCTCTTCAATACTTGTGTCTGGATCGAGTAGTGTGCTGATGCCTAAACTGATGGTAATATTGAGTTCCCCTTTCTGATGAGGAATGATGCAATCCGCGATAGTCTGTCGCAGCCGTTCAGCGACACCTGTCGCCGCGTCCAGATCGGTGTTGGGTAACAGGATGGCAAACTCTTCTCCTCCGATGCGGTAAAGATGATCGACTTCGCGAAGTTGGGTAAGGCAGGTTTGTCCCAAGTAGCAAAGCACTTCATCTCCGACTTTATGGCCGAAGCGATCATTGACGGACTTGAAGAAGTCAATATCGAACATGATCATGGCGATGGATTGAGGGTAACGCTTGAACTCATTGAAGCGTTCTTCCAACTGAAGCAGAAATTTGCGGCGATTGTAAATGCCGGTTAAGGCATCGGTTTCACTGATGCGTCTGAGTTCGGCTTCAAGTTGATAGCGGCGAGTGATATTCCGTGCCACCCAGACAACGGCCTTTTCACCTTTGTATGGCTGACTTAATGGCTGAATGCGTCCCTCAAACCAGATTTCGCCGCGGGGACCGGTATCGGTATCCAGCCCATCAACGTCTTCTGCTGACAAGCCATATTCGACGGTTCTCAGTTGGTTTTGTGCCAATGTCAGGCGGATTTCATTTAAAAACCACCGGGCCTTTTCTTCAGGCATGACGTCGAATAAGGACAGGCCTACCAGGGGAGAACCATCATGATAGTATTCCGGATTATGGCCTCCGAAAATATCCAGATAACGTCCACTTTCAGTGAGGATAAATACCGGATCGGGTAAGGCGGTGACGATGTCTTGTAATAATTCCGTTTCAAGGCCCATAGCAAAGGTCTCCCTGGAAAACTGGTTCGATTTCTCGAGCCTTTCGGTTCGGATTCGAATGGAAAATATTGACTTTAGTCTATCGTATTTCGAGCTGAAAGTTCGGATTTTCAATAGGGATTGGTTGGCGTGAGTACCCAGGAATGACTGAACCAGCGCCATTGCCCATTTTTTGTCGGTTGGGTACAGGCATAGCGGTCCCTTGGCGGAGCAAGCGGTTGTTTGTCTTGTATTTGCAGAACCAGGGGGGTGATCCAGGTTTGATTCAGACGCTCCCCTTTATGGTTGAAACATTGAATGCCTGATTGGGGCCGGTCGAAAAAAAGCTGTAAAACGGGAGGATTGATGGATACCACCGGATCAACCGGCATGACTTTTGTGATCGGCAAAACCTGAGCGTTTACCTTGAGTTCGAATGCAGATAACTTCGCATAGGCTTCGCTCATGGGAAAACGCATCAGTGCCCGTAAATCGGAAACATAGCCGACGGCGCCCGAATTCTGAGCGACTGCGGTGTAGCCCATCTCGGCGACTAATTCAACGAGGTTTTGTGAATACTCGCCATAGGGATAGGAGAAGAGTTTGTCGTGGTTGGTCTCGGTTCCGAGTTCTTGTTGTAAACGCCGCTGTGCGGTTTCGATTTCTTGTTGTACGCGATTTTTCCAGGCGTTAAAAGATTCATGTTTGCCTTGAACCAGTGAATCGTGACTTTTGGAGTGATTGGCGAATTCGACGCCATGTTGCTGCATTTC
>JAWVWZ010000003.1:0-18662 GCA_033723505.1 Hydrogenovibrio sp. | reverse complement strand
TCAATCAAGGCATTGACATGATTTTCTCGATTGAGACTCAAGGAACGTTCGTAAGGCTTTTTCTCCGGCAACTCGTTTAGATAGAGTGTCGGAACGCCTGTATTCAACCGGCTAAATGCCTCGACATTTTCTTTTTGCAAAGGGCCGATCATAAAGGTTGGCTGGTAAAGCCTCACCAGCTCCCATAACTGTAACATCGACTCATAAATATGCGTGTCGAAAAATGTCAGCTTGACGGTTGAAAATTCTACTTCCAACCCATGACGAATGGCTTTACCGATCTTCTCATATGGTCCACTCAAAGGCAGCAACACCACGACTTTACGGTCATCGAAAATAAACCCTGATTCCGGGGTGTTCGATTCTGAATCATCCTGAGCAGTCTTCTCAGCCTGAAGATACTGCCGAAGCGATTGAATGTGTGCACGCATTTTTTCCGGCAAAGGAATCGAATACTTCTGATCCAGCTCTTGCAGATAATGCCTAACCTGCTCTTTATTACCGTTCTTTCTGGCCAACTCCGCCTTCAACACCAGAATTTCCGCATCAATCAACTGAATCTGCTGATCCAGCGACAGCTTCACCGGTTTTGGATTGACTTTCATCGAAGAGACCGGCTCGACAGGCAAAGTGACAGAAGCCGCCGGTTGTCCCGAATACTCTTTGGCTGGCAACTTCTGAACACTTTTTGGCGTAAGGGGCTCGTAAATACGTACTTGCTGGCTGGCAAAAATTGCCGATGACATCAACATCAACACCACGCTCACCAACACCTTTTGGCAACGAGCTACCGACAGGCTAGACACTTTCAATATCGACGCCTCTCTGTATTTTGCCTGTTTGCATGGTTAAGGTAAGGATTTCGATACGATCTCATAAACATCTTTAGACAACTCCGGCGAATCGGCGATCGTCTGTAGCGCCTGTTTCATTAACCCTTGTCTTTTCAAGTCAAATTTGTGCCACTGAGTGAAAGGAGCAACGATTCTCGCAGCCACCTGTGGATTGATCTTATCCAGCTTAAGCACTTCCGAGGCCAAGAAACGATACCCTTCTCCATCGGCCTGATGAAGGCCTTTCATATTCAGCCGTCCAAACACGCCTAATACACTTCTGACACGGTTTGGATTGCGATAACTGAAATCCGGATGCTTGACCAGCTTTTTCACTTTGGACAAGGCACTTTCAGATTGTTGAGACGCTTGCAGGGCAAACCATTTGTCCAGTACCAACGGCTCCTGCTGCCATCTTTGGTAAAAATCATCCAGACATGCCTCTTTTGCCTCAGAATCAAACGGTTTCAATGCCTGAAGCGCCGCCGAGACATCCGTCATATTCTGCTGTGCGGCATACTGTTGCAATGCCAACTCCTGGCCGGCGGGCAAGCGCGCAAGATAGCCTAGACAACGGTTTTTCAACATACGTCCGGCAATCGCCTGTTTATCATAACGATAGGCTTCCTGGTGACTCAAAGCCCGGTAAGTGGCGGCCAAATCGGTTTCAAACTGTTCCGCAAGCGCCTGCTGCACAAATCGAATGGCTTCAAAAACAGCGTCGACATCCACCTCTTTGCCTGCTTCGACCAGTTTTTCGACCAGATAATGATCATCCGGCAACCCTAAAGCAAGAGATTTCAGAGCCGGATCCAGGTCAGAATGGGTTAAAGTCGCGGCAAAGGCTTCGGCATAAGCTGCCGTCAGCTGCATTTCTGTCTTCTGCTGAAACCGCTCTATGTTCAGCATTAAATTTGACAAGGCCAACTGCTGAATTGACTCCCAACGCACAAAGGCATCGGTATCGTGACTCGCCAACACCTTCAGCTCCTGTTCCGATGCCGCATAGTGTAAGAAAACCGGCGCGGAAAAATGGCGTAATAAAGATAAATAGACGGTTTCCGGAACTTGCGAAAACCGAAGCGTCTGTGTCATTTTCGTCAGCTTCAACAACCAACCTTTGTCCGTGTGCCGACAGTCGTTTTGATCGCTGTCCAACAACGTCGGCAACACAACCTCTCCTGCTTCATTAAACATCTCGAACAACACTGGAATCAATAAAGGCTGGTGAGTTTGCTGCCCTTTTAACCTTTGTTCGAATGTCAATTCCAGAACATGTTGTTCAGCATCGTAATGTTTGGTTACCTGAAGCGCTGGTGTGCCAGCCTGAACATACCAGTTGTGCATCTGCGACAGATCCACCTGATTGGCATCCGCCATCGCATTACGAAAATCCTCAACTGTGACCGCCTGTCCGTCGAAACGTTGAAAATAAAGATCCATACCCTTTCTGAATCCTTCTTCCCCCAACAAGGTATGATACAAACGGACAACTTCCGCGCCTTTTTCATAGACGGTCATCGTATAGAAGTTATTCATTTCAATATAGGACTGCGGCTGAATCGGATGTGCCATCGGGCCGTCATCCTCTGGAAACTGGTTACTTCTCAGCCGTTTAACATCTTCGATGCGTTTGACGGCAGGAGACAACATATCCGCAGTGAATTCCTGGTCTCGGAATACCGTCAGCCCCTCTTTTAGCGTCAACTGAAACCAATCTCGACAGGTGACCCGGTTACCAGTCCAGTTATGAAAGTATTCATGCCCAATGACGGCTTCAATCCCTTCGAAGTCGACATCGGTCGCCGTTTCAGGCTTGGCCAAAACATATTTCGAGTTGAAGATATTCAACCCCTTGTTTTCCATCGCCCCCATATTGAAATCATCTACTGCGACAATCATATAAACATCCAAGTCGTAAACCAGACCGAAGCGATCTTCATCCCATTTCATCGACTTTTTCAACGATGTCATCGCATGCTCACACTTGTCCAGATTATTAGCCTGGACATACAATCTTAAATCGACACGACGCCCGTCTCGGGTAATAAAGTCGCTTTCCACGACTTCCAGATTACCGGCCACCAGCGCGAACAAATAACAAGGTTTTTTATATGGGTCTTCCCAAACTGCATAATGGCGATTTCCTTCCAGCTCTCCGAATTCGACCAGATTACCATTAGACAGCAACACCTTATTTTCGTCCTGGTCGCCGATGATTTTTGTCGTAAAGTAGGTCAAACAATCCGGACGATCGAAGAAATAGGTAATGGTTCTAAAACCTTCCGCTTCACATTGCGTGCAATAATTGCCACTGGAACGATACAAACCTTCCAGCCGGGTATTGGCTTCGGGATTCACCTGTGTGCGGATCACCAAATCAAATGTCTGTTCCGAGCACTCCAGTGTCAGCGTTTGCGGAGTCAATTGATAATCGGACGATGATAACAAAACCCCATCCTTTTCAATTGACAGCAGCGTCAAATGCTCTCCATCCAGCATGACCGTGGTATCGTCATTTAAACGGGTGATCGACATACGATTCGTGACGACAGTGGCATCCGCCGACAACTCAAAAGTCAAGTCCACACGATTCACTTGGAAAGAAAGAGGCTGATAATCTTTTAGATATTTAATTTGCGGTGTTTGTTGGGTCATATACTTCCGTTTACATTCGAGACAAAAAAAAAGCCTTTCTATCCAGGCTCACCCGAATAGAAAGGCTTTTACTATTGAAACTATTTTAGCTGGGTGACTTAATATGAAAATTCAGCGCGACGATTTTTCGCCCAAGCAGCTTCATTATGTGCTGGATCAACTGGATTTTCTTCACCGAAACTGATGACGCTGATGCGGCTTGGGCTGATGCCTTGCGCAACCAACGCGTCTTTAACAGCATTTGCACGACGCTCACCTAATGCCAAGTTGTATTCCGGCGTCCCACGCTCATCACAATACCCTTTGATCGTTAGTTTTGCTTCAGTATCCAGAGACATATAGTCTGCGTTCATTTTGATCACGTTATAGAAATCAGGCTTGACTTCAGAACGATCGAAATCAAAGTTGACAACTTTTCCTTGAAGTGCCGCCAACAATTGAGAAGCCGTCATACCATCTGAGTTGGTAGGCTCAGCGACTTCCGTTCCAGAACCAGCAGTGGCATTATCCGTCGCTGCAGTAGATGTATCGGCAGCAGCATCCGCTGTGGTTGCCGTCGTAGCGTTATCATCAGACCCTTCTGTGGTTGGCGTCGAAGAACATCCGACCAAAGTTAACCCCAGAAAAGCGACCATAAACAGTTGTTTCAATGATGATAATGACATGTTGATTCCTCTTGAAAGTTTGCAAAAAATAACTTGTTTCTAATCTTACCCCAAAAAAACAAAAAAAAAAATGTTATTTATCAGAATAAGTGAACTATGCCTGCAGATTGGGCATAACAAGGATTCACTCCCTAGAATCAGTCGCAACTGACAGCGTCTTCTCCGGCAAAATCTCGCAAACGTGCTTCATCCAAAATCGAAATTTCTTTCTTTTTCCAGCTCACAATATTTTCCTTATTGAACTTGGCCAGAATTCTCGAAACCGTTTCCGGTGTCAGGTTCAGATAATTCGCCACGTCTCGATGAAGAATGTTCAAACGGAACTTGGTATGTAGATAGCCTCTGGACTTATACTTTGAAGACATCATCAGAATAAAGTGGGCCAAGCGTTGGTCAGCGGTTTTTTGAGTCAATAAAGACGTGTAGAAACGATTATTGACAATTTCCTGACTCATGAGGTTAAAAATCTGTAAATGCAGATTCGGAACTTGATTGGCTAACTCGGTTAATTGTCCATAGGGAATTTCACAGACGGTGGTGACATCCAGTGCAACGGCGTTGAATTGATAGTCGGTATAAGCGAGGGAGTCCATTCCGACAATGTCGCCAGGCAAATAAAACCCATGAATGACTTCCGTATTATTTTGGTCATAAGAAAAAACCTTTATCGCTCCCGCACGGATAGCAAACAAAGAAGAAAACTTTTCACCGGCACGAAACAGCATATCCCCTTTCAGCAAGGAAGGCTTTCTATCCACCAGTTCATCCAGTTGCCCAAGATCGGAATCATGCAGTCCGTTGGCAAAGCAGATCTTTTGCAGACCGCAATTAGCGCAACTTACTGTGTAATGAATCGCAATATTGCTCATAATCCAATTACTTAACCTATATCAATTTTTAACCGCTGAGCATATTCTAGCAAAATCAATTGAGTGGCTTATCAAAATATTCAGCCGAAGTAAAAGGAAACATTGATGAGAACCTCATCTAAACCTAACACCCAAAAAAAGTCCCCATTGAGATTTCGTTTCGTGCGCTAAATATTAACGTTTCATAATATATGCGCGACAAAAAAACCGTCCAAATATTTTTAAAATGACGATTAATTTTTTTTATTTTTTTCAGCCCAGTTTTTGGTGTGATTAAAATTTAATCATTTTATAAAAGGTTAACTATTTTTAGGCACTTAGCCCTCAGGCAGAAGAATTTAATCACAAAGTTATCCACAGGTTCTGTGGATGAAAAGCGTCAAATAAAAACTCAACCGGGATAGCATAAAAAACACAAATACACCTTTTAATTCAATCACTTGAACAAAAATTCTAGAAAGCAATAGCACAAAAAAAAATAATTTTAAAAAATTCGGTTGCTTTCTTTGTGGAATTTATTCACCGATGTCAATTAATACCTAAATCCAGCCGTAAGAATAGGCTTTATGTTAAAATTCGTGCCAACTTAAACACTTTTTGAGGTTTTTTTCATGGCAAAAATTTTAGGCGTCGGCAATGCGATTCTAGACATTATTTTGACCACCCCCCATTACCCGAAAGAAGATGAAGAATTAAGAGCGTTGAGTCGCCAATTTCAGGTCGGAGGAAATGTCAGCAATTCGCTTTATGTCCTCAGCCAGCTTGGACATCAATCGCACATCGTATCGACTCTTGCCAGTGATGATGCCTCAAAACAACTTGTCAATGGTTTAAAAGCTCGTGGCATCGATACAGAACATACGCAACGTTTTATCCAGGGCCAAACCCCGACCTCCTATGTTCTGTTGAATAAGGAAACCGGAAGTCGAACCATCACGCATTTTCGCGATCTTCCGGAATTGAGCTTCGATTTTTTTGCCAAGATCGAGATCGAAAATTATGATTGGCTACATTTCGAAGGCCGCAACATTGAACAACTCAAAGGCATGCTCAATATTGCTAAAACCTTTTTAACCTACCAACCGATCTCACTCGAAGTAGAAAAAGCGCGTGACGGTATCGAGGAACTCTTTTCACAAGCAAATCTATTGTTCTTCTCTCATCATTACGCCCAACAAAAAGGCTACGAAAACGGCGTCGATCTTCTGACCGACATGCGCAAGCTGGCACCGCAAAGCCAAATGATCTGTACCTGGGGGAAACAAGGCGCCTGGTATTGTTCAGCAGATGGTGAGATCCAACACCAGTCTATTCATGAAATCCCTCAAACCATCGATACGCTGGGTGCGGGAGACACTTTCAATGCCGCTGTCATTGATGCGCTGTTACAAAAACAAACACTGGCAGAAGCGGTAGAATCCGGCTCGAAACTGGCGGCGCGAAAATGCCAACAGGTTGGTTTCGACGATTTGTTAACTGAAATCAAAGAAAAGCAGCCTTTGGCGAATTACAGTCAAGTCAATAATTCAAAAACGCTGGTCGTCCCTTGTGCGGACTTGCCCCATTCGGTCATCCTCATTAAATATGAAGATGAAATCAAGGCCTATCAAAACAACTGCCCTCATCAGGATGTGCCTTTAAACGAAGCCTATAAAATCGACGTCAACCCTTTCGAAAAAACGATGAAATGCTCAGTGCATGATGCCTATTTCAATATTGAAGACGGAGAATGTATCGAAGGCCCTTGCATGAATGATGAACTGACGCCGGTGGCAATCGAGATCGACGAGAAAGGCGATATCTACCTGGCGGAATAGCCACCCCAGCCTGGTAGATTTTACAGCCAGGCTGGAAGGTTATAATTGACGCTGACGGAAAGCTTCGTACAAGGCGACGCCGGTTGCCACCGACACATTGAGACTTTCTACCGATCCGACCATTGGAATCGCTGCCAGGTGATCACAGGTTTCGCGGGTCAGCTTTCTGAGTCCGCTGCCCTCGGCGCCCATTACCAGCCCCACAGATCCTTTGAAATCCATCTGATAGATTGTCTGATCGGTTTCTCCGGCCAAGCCCGTCATCCACATGCCCTGCTGCTGCATCTCTTTGATGGTCCGAGTTAGATTCGATACCACCACCAATTTGACAGTTTCAGCAGCGCCACAAGCGACCTTGCGGACAGTGGCGTTCAAACCGACTGAATGATGCTTGGGAATCACCACTGCATCGACACCTGTGGCATCGGCTGTTCGCAGTATCGCGCCCAGATTATGCGGGTCCTGAACTTCATCCAGAAAAAGAAACAACGGGTTATCGATCTCATCAACCAAACGTGCCAAATCCGCTTCGGTCAGATCCGCTTGCTGAGCGACCAGCGCAACCACACCTTGATGGACACCGTCCAGCTTATTGAAATAAGACTTAGGCTCGGTGCGCCAGGTCACGCCCAATCGTTTGGCCTGATCGACAATCGATTGAACCCGCTTGTTCAATGGGCCTTTTTGAACAACGATGGCATAAATCAAATGAGGAGATTGCTTGAGCAATTTCTCGATGGCATGCACACCATACAAAGTTTCCTGCTTCATTTAACTTTGACCAGTCGTTTTTGAACCTTTCTTGCCACCACCTCTTTTTCGGTAATAGCGTTTTTTCTTTTTCTTTTTCGGCTTATCGTCCTGCTCTTCATTAGAAGGCATTTCCGCTTCATCCGAACCTTCAACAAAATCCTCGGACTCGGTCAGAGACTCGATAAAACGCAAATCAACTTTGCGCTCGTCCAGGTTAACCTGGGCAACCTGAACCTTAATACGGTCTCCAAGTCGGTAAACTTTACCGGTACGCTCACCTTTCAAACAATGTCGGGATGCATCATAGTGGAAATAATCTTCGCCCAACTCGGTAATATGTACCAACCCCTCGACATACAACGAATCCAGTTCAACAAAGAGTCCAAAATTCGTTGCTGCAGAAACCACAGCTTCATATTCTTCACCGATTCGATGAGACAGGAATTCGCACTTCAAGAAGGTGACTGCATCTCGAGTCGCTTCATCCGCGCGACGTTCCGTCGCAGAACAATGATCCCCGAAAGATTTCATTTCGTTTTCATTGTACGTAAACTGCTCGACCGGAGCTTTTTGCCATGCAAAACGGATCGCACGATGAATCAACAAATCTGGATAACGTCGAATTGGCGAAGTGAAATGCGCATAGTGCTCGTAATTCAAACCGAAGTGCCCTTCATTTTCAGGCTGATAAACGGCTTGATTCATACTTCTGAGCAGAACCGTTTGCACCAAATGTTCATAGGATTTGCCTTTGATCTGTTCCGAGACAGCAGCATAGTCTACCGCCGTCGGGTCGTCTCCGCCGCCCAACGTCAAACCGAAATCTCCCAGGAAGGTACGCAAATTGGCCAGCTTTTCTTCCGATGGTTTTTCGTGCACACGATATAGAATCGGCAGTTTATGCCATTTAAGATAGCGTGCCGTAGCCACGTTCGCCATTAACATACATTCTTCAATCAGCTTATGCGCTTCATTTCTCTGTACTGGCACGATCTCTTTGATCTTGCGCGCCTCATCAAATACGATACGGGTTTCCACAGTATCGAATTCCAAAGCGCCGCGGTCTTCCCGAGCTTGCTTCAGGACCTGATACAATTCATTGAGATCCTCGATATGCGGCAGGACATCCTTATAGGTTTCCCGATGTTCGCTATCGGCATTGGTCAACATATCGTGCACCTTGTTGTAGGTCAATCTCGCTTTCGAATGCATCACGGCATCATAGAACTGGGTTCTTTCCAGTTTGCCGTTATCATCAATCGACATATCACAGACCATACAAAGGCGATCCACTTTCGGGTTCAGGGAACACATCACATTAGAGAGTTTTTCCGGCAACATCGGAATGACTTTCTGCGGGAAGTAAACCGAATTTCCTCTTTCGTAGGCTTCCTTATCCAACGCAGAGCCGGGCTTAACATAATGGGAAACATCCGCAATCGCCACGACCAAACGCCAGCCTTTTTTACGACGCTTGGCAAAAACGGCATCATCGAAATCCTTAGAGTCTTCCCCGTCAATGGTCACCAGAGGTAAGCTACGCAAGTCTTTACGACCTTCGCATTCAGCTTCAGTCACTTCATCGGGAATCGCATCCAATTCTGCCAGCAACTCTTGTGGCCACTCATTAGGAATGCCGTGTGCATAGATCGCCGCATCGATTTCCATCCCCGGCGCCATATAGTCACCGACCACTTCAATCACTTTCCCGATGGCACTTGATCGTTTGGTTGGCTGATGAATGATTTCAACCATCACGATTTGACCTTCATTGGCGTCAATCAGGCCATCTTTTGGAATAAAAATATCCTGCGCGATCTTATTATTGTTCGGCTGCACCCAAGCCAAACCATCTTCAAAATGCAGACGTCCCAGCACCTTCTCATTAGTGTGCTCGACGACTTCGACGATCATCCCTTCACGACGCCCCTTGCGATCGACCCCAATGACCGATGCGATAACGATATCGCCGTGAAAGACCTTATGCATTTCTTTTTCGGAAAGAAACAGGTCTCCACCGCCTTCTTCAGGAGCAACAAACCCAAAACCGCTAGGATGACCCAGAACTTTTCCTTTGAGCAAGTCCATTTTCTTGATCAGCCCGAAAGCACCACGACGATTTCTTAGCAGTTGGCCATCACGAACCATCGCTTTCAGTCGACGAGACAAGGCTTCGAAACGTTCATCGTCTTCGATTTCCAAACCTTGAGCGATTTGTTTGATACGCAAAGGTTTTTGTTCTTTTTCCAGAAACTCGGTAATAAATTCCCGACTTGGAATCGGGTTGTCGTATTTGGAGGCTTCACGCTCCGCATGGGGATCATCCTTAGCCGCTGCTTCGGATTGTTCGTCATTTGCCTGGGTTACTTCCGCCTGCTCAACTTCTTCCATAGGAACAGCAGAATCATTTTGGTTTTTAATTTCTTCAGTCACTCGTTATCAACTTATCGTTTTTTCGAAACACAAAGATAAAGTCACATTCCACTCTTTATCTTTTAGGCGCCGTCTTTCTGACTCAATTCGCTTTGCGTTTCAGTTAAAAAAAAGCCTAGCACTTGCTAGGCGTGCACTATTATATAACAATTAGAACCATTTGTAATATTGATGATTTTTAAACATTTTTTACAATTTCAAAACCCCAACGATTCGAATGTTCATTTGACTTTCGGCATCTTCGCCAAAGCCGAAGGGGAATACAACCGATCTGCCAGCAATTCAAGCGTTGACGACAATGCTTCTTCCAGCACGGGGTGATAAAACGGCAAATCCAACAAGGCCTTGACTGTCATTTTTTGTGCCACTGCCCAGGCTAACAGATGTGTCAAATGCTCCGCCTGAACCATAAACAACTCCCCCCCCAACAAACATTTGGTCTGTTGATCCGCGTAAAGAACAATCTTTCCCTTGTCTTGCCCCATAACAATCGCCCGTCCATTGTTACGCTCCAGGTCAAACTCGGCGATCACCGCCCTCGATAAATCCAACTGAGAATAAGTCGCTCCAAAAACACCTACCTGTGGATCGGTAAACGTAATCCCGATTGGCGTCTTTCTTTCAAAGTGTGTGACCCGTGGATAGGATATTGCGTTCTGCGCGGCGATTCGCCCTTCATGACCTGCCTCATGCAAAACCGGGCGGTAAGCATTGACATCCCCTGCAATAAAAATCGGTTTATCCGCCACCTGTAGCGTTTCCGGGTCAAATGGCGGCATCCCATGGTCGTTCAGAGAAACACCAATGTGTTCCAGCTCAAGACGATCGACATTTGCATGCCGGCCTAGCGCCGCCACCACGGCGTCCACCTCAAACACCTGATGACCGACTGTCACACGTATGCCATTTTCCGTTGAAGTCAATTGCGCCGCCTGTCCCAGCAAAATCGGAAATTCTGTTGACAATACCTGATGAATCTTTTTCGCCATTACCGGGGATTGTACGACCGTCATCTTCTCGGCCATCTCCACTCCCGTCACGTCGACGCCCAACCTGGAAAGTGCCTGCCCCAGCTCCAAACCAATGACCCCCAATCCGATCACGGCTACTTTTTTCGGCAGGGTTTCCAGTTCAAACAGGGTGTCACTGGTCAACAACTTTTCTCCCAGACTTTCCCAGGCTGCCGGCACAACCGGTCTGGAACCTGTGGCAATGATGATACGCTCCGCACGCACCTGCTCGCCATTCACTTCAATCGTCTGTTCGTCGATAAAACGCGCATAGCCTTTAATCAACTGATCTGAGCGCAAGGTATCAGTGGAGCCCGCTTGCACTCCTTGAGTAAATCGATCTCTAAACCCTCTGACACGCGCCATGACCTTTTGTGGGTTCAGCACCAGATTTTCTCCACCTTCAACCCCAAAGTCATTCAGAAAGTTTCTGGCATGGAAATGTTCTGCACAATGGATTAAGGCTTTTGATGGCATGCACCCAACCCGTGCACACGTTGTGCCAAAATGGCCGCCATTGACCATCAAAAAGTCTTCGGTTTCGCGGCGAATTTCACTCAATGCCGTCAATCCGGCAGACCCGGCGCCCAGGATAAGATACTTGACCTGCTTCACTTTCCTCCTCCTATTATAAGGTTGGCTGCGATAATCCATGTTCGGACTGCCGAATTCACGGCACCGAACTTGCTTGTGAACAGAGTCAGCTTAAATCAATACATTTACATTCATATTTAACCGACTATTCTAGTAAGATTACTACTAAGTTAATAAAAAGCAACTTTTCACGACTCAATGCGCCTAACTCGTCGACCACTGCTCCACGACCCGTTCCGGAAAAGCTCTTTATTTCCTGTGATGGCGTACGCCCTATTGGTTTTCGGGCTTCAGTTTCCAACGGAAATCGAAGCCGAAGCGATCAAACCGAATGCATCAATTATCGAACGTATTCAACAACCTTTTACCGGTGATTTGGGAGCCATACGAAAACGACGCATCATTCGCGTCCTGGTGAGTCACACCAAAACCAATTTTTTCCTGACCCAAAGAGGCTTTCGCGGCATCGAACATGACCTGTTGATGGCGTATGAAGAATATTTAAACCGTGGTCCAAGAAGGCAACGATATGAAACCCATCTCACATTCATACCACTGCCATTCAGCGAAATTCTGACCAAGTTACAACAAGGCTATGGCGACATCGCCGCGTCCGGTATTACCATCACTCCGGAACGACAAAACCTTGTCGACTTTACCGATCCCTATATCACCCACGTCAATGAAATCCTGGTTTCCAATATCAACTCCCCTCCAATCAAGCGTCTGCAGGATCTGGCGGGAAAACAGGTTATCGTCGTCGGCAACAGCAGTTATATCATTCACTTGGAAAAACTTAACCAAACGCTGGGGATCATGGGATTGCCGCCCATCGAAATTGTCAGAGCGGACCCGTTGCTGGAAGCGGAAGATTTATTGGAGCTGATTAACGAAGGGATTTATGACTATACCGTTGTCGACAACCATATTGCCGACATTTGGAGCAAGGTGCTCGACAACATCCAGTTACATCAACACTTCATCTTGTACCACAACGGAAAGATCGCCTGGGCGATCCAAAAGAACCACCCGCAACTCAAAGCCTCTCTCAATAAATTCATTCAGGTTTATGCCAAACCTGGCCGCTTTCTCGGCAATGCGGTCTATAAGAAATATTTCGAGAACACCTATTGGATCAAAAAACCTTTGACCCACGATCTGCTGAAAAAAGTGAAGTGTTTGCGGTATTACTTCGAACTCTATTCCAAGTTTTATGGGTTTGACTGGAAGCTGGTAGCGGCTTTGGCCTATCAAGAATCCAGATTCAATCAACACAAGAAGAGCCACGCCGGTGCCATCGGCATTATGCAGATCAAACCGTCAACAGCGAAAGACAGGAATGTGGGCATCAGTCACATTAAAAAAGTAGAAAATAATATTCATGCCGGCATTAAATACCTGGCATTTTTGAGGGATCGTTATTTTTCTGGTGACGAATACACGCCGGAAGAGCAAGAGAATTTCACACTGGCGGCCTACAATGCGGGCCCGGCCAGAATCCAACAACTCCAAAGTGAAGCCAAGGCATTAGGACTCAACCCCTACAAATGGTTCTACAATGTGGAAACGCTCGCCAGAAAAGAAATTGGAAATGAAACCGTCAACTATGTCACCAGCATTCAGAAAATGAAGCTTTTCCTGGCGGCATCTCGGCACCTGGACGAAAATCGCCGACAACTTTTTGAAAAAACCGTACAGAGCAAAATGGAATCCACCGAAGCCACTACAGATACCCAACTTAGTCAGCGGGACGATACACCTTAACGTTATCAAACCCTTGGTCTTTCAAGTACTGGGCATGTAATTGACTCATGACCCCTTTGTCGCAGTAGAGTAGGTACTGTTTGTCCTGATCCAAGCGTTTGAATTTTTGGTTCAGTTCAAAAAACGGAATGACCAACTTGTTTTCAATTTCCAACGCTCGCTTCGCAATTTCTTCAGGTTGCCGAATATCAATTACCACAGCGTCTTGAGGATCGGTGACGACCTCGATATTCTGCTGTTGATTCACATCTGTCACAATCGTATCCACCGGAATGCTCACGGCATCCACCACAGCCTGGTCCAGAACAGCATAATCGAATTTTTTTGCTTCACGAGCCACACTTTTAAAGGAGCCGTGAGTCACCGGATTCTTCGAAATCACGCCACAGTATTCTGGCATACTTTCGGCATAATGACGCGTTCCGATCTGGTCGGCAATCCGCATAATTTCCGGTTTATCCATCACGGCCAGAGGCCGGATCACCAGCTTGGTCGAAACTTCATCGATCAGGGCAAGATTTCTCAAAGTCTGACTCGAGACCTGGGCGACACTTTCGCCGGTCACCAGTGCATCAATTCCCATCTCATCGGCAATTCTTTCTGCCGCCATCAACATCAAGCGTTTCAATACAACGCCCATATAACTCTCATGCGTTGAATGGAAAATTTCGGCGACCACCGCCTCGAACGGCACGGTAATAAATTGTACGCGATGAGAGGAAGCGTATCGACTCCATAAATACAAGGCGACCTGCTTGACCCCCATTTCGTGGGCAGCGCCGCCAAGATTGAAGAAAATGTAATGAGTTTTAAGACCGCGCTTAATGGTCAGATAACTGGCGACAGTCGAATCGAACCCTCCGGACATCAACGACAACACATCTCCCTGAGTGCCCAGAGGGAAGCCTCCCAAACCGATATGTCGAGAGACAATAATATTCAACTGATTCTGGTGATATTCAAGTTCGACTTTATAATCCGGGTTATGCAGATCCACCCCGGCAGGATTCCCCAACCGATAAAGATAGGCCCCGATAAATTTTTCCATATCAAAAGATGAAAACTCATGACTCCCTGTCCGCTTGGCACGAACCACAAAGGTTTTCCCCTCGATTTTAGGCAAGGCGAAAGCGGCAACCTGTTCGGCAATCTCCTCTAACGTCAAGGCGATACTCTGTTCTGCCTGTAATACCTGCTCGACGCCCGGAGTACGAGTCAACACACCGAGCACCTCTGACGCGAGCTCATCTGAACAAAAGACTTCAATTTTGTCCCAATAACGCTTCAACTCGACCGGTGTATCCGTTCTTGAGAATTGATTGATTAAATTTTCGTGCAGTTGTCCGACCATTTTCTTTTTGACGGACGTGCCTTTCACCATGATTTCAGGGAAAAGTTTTACAATAAATTTCATTCTAACCTTACTGTTTATTCTTATTCGGTTGCAGTTGTCTCAAACAAGGCTGTTACTTGTCAAAGCCACTCGGATTTCATCGACCACATCGTCTTCAATCATCAGCTCGTTTTGCGCCGACAACCTCATTTCGCGGACTTCCACCCCTTTATACTGATCAAAACTCGATTCACTGACAATCGCATTCGCCAGCTGAACGATCGCCACTAAAGCCTTGTTCAACGGATCCTTGATCACATCTAGGTTTTTCTGATGATGCATCAACATCACTTGGGCATACATTGAAGCCAACTGCCATTTTTTGGCGACCAACAACCCAAATACCCCATGGCTGGTGCCATAATGTTTGATCTCCCGCACCACGCCTGAGTAACAATTGGTCAGCGTATTGTAGAAAAAGCCATCATAATCTTCGAACTTCATCGACATGATAATCGCACCCGCATTATGAAATAATCCGGCCATATACGCTTCCTCAGGTTTGATTTCCGCTACCCAATGACTCAGTTCCGCCGCCACATTCGCGACATCAACACTGTGCTCCAGCAACTGGGTAAAAACCAGCCCATCCACCATCGTTTTAAATGCCAACCCGACAATCAGAGATTTTAACCGCATCAATCCGAGAGATTCGATCGCACCCCGTATGGTCGTAATCTCATCCGCATCTTTCGCCTTGAATTGCGATTGATTAGCCAACAAAATCACTTCACCCGAGAGCACCGTATTACGGTTGATGATCGAAGCAATTTCAACCGTGTCCGGAAATTCCGTTTTCTCAAACAAGGCCTGAAGTTCAATAATCTCCGCCGGTAACGACGGAATTTCAAATCCGGCCATCTGCTGGGTTGCAATGGCTAACTGATCTTTTAAACTCATTTGAAAGCTCTGATTCCTTAAGCTATAAATTTATCTTTAATAAAGAATATTCTATCGTGAACCCGCAGGAAAGTCGGGAAGAAAGTAAATTATTTTCTCCCTCCCCGCGCAGACAGAGGCTTAACCCAACCAATCCCCCTCATGATGGGCGCTAGCCACCCTTCATCAGACTTGAATTTTACCCGCATCATTGGTATCCTTACGCGAATTTTTTAAATCTAAGAGAGAGAATCTCCATGCAAAGACTTCATGAAATTTTAGTTAGGGATGGCGTTGAGCGCGAACTGCGTCAAGTATTGGGTCACGTAATGATCGCTTGTAAAGAAATCGCTCACAAGCTAAGTCAAGGTGAATTGGCTGGTATCCTGGGTTCTACCGAAGCGGAAAACGTTCAAGGTGAAACGCAGAAAATGCTGGACGTCATTTCCAACGACGTTTTGAAAAAAATCCTAACGGACGACGAATATGTTCGCGGCATCGGGTCTGAAGAAGAAGATTACACGGTTGCCGGCAGCAAAGACGGTAAATTCCTGGTCACTTTCGATCCATTAGACGGTTCTTCAAACATCGACGTCAACCTATCTGTCGGGACGATTTTCTCCATCTTGGAAGCGCCTGCAAACGGTTCTGGCGATGATCAAGACATCTTCTTGCAAGAAGGTCGCAAGCAAGTTGCTGCAGGTTACGTACTTTACGGTCCATCCGCACTATTGGTTCTAACCACAGGAAAAGGGGTGAACTTCTACACCTTGGATCGCCATATCGGTGAATTCGTATTGACCAAAGAACAGGTTAAAATCCCTGAAGATACCAAAGAATTCGCGATCAACATGTCTAACCAGCGTTTCTGGGAACCTTGCATGCAGCAATATATTGCTGACTGCTTACAAGGTGAAGAAGGCCCTCTTGGGAAGCGTTACAACATGCGTTGGGTTGCTTCAATGGTAGCAGAAGTTCACCGTATTCTTGTCCGCGGCGGAATCTTCATGTATCCATGGGATAACCGTGAGCCAGGCAAACCAGGTAAGCTTCGTTTGATGTACGAAGGGAACCCGATGTCTATGCTGGTAGAACAAGCAGGCGGACTGTCGACAACTGGCCGCGAGCACATCATGGATGTGAAGCCTGAAGGCATTCACCAACGTGTTCCAGTTGTACTAGGGTCTAAAAACGAAGTGGAAAAAGTCATGGAGTACCACAAAGCTTAAGCTTGACGGACTGCTGACAAAAGCATTTTCGAGAACACCCGCAAGTGCGGGTGTTTTAGTTTATATCCAATCATTGTGATCAGTTAAGGAAAATTAAAATGGGTTACTCTCAAGTTCCAGCAGGAAAAGATGTTCCGAATGACGTTAACGTCATTATCGAAATCCCGGCATTCGCTCCCCCTATCAAATATGAGGTAGACAAGGAAACGGATCTGGTATGGGTTGACCGTTTGCAAGGTGCAACCATGCAATATCCAGCCAACTACGGCTATATCAATGATACATTGTCTGACGATGGCGATCCGGTTGACGTACTTGTGGTCACACCACACCCGTTATTGGTCGGTTCAGTTATTCGTTGTCGCCCAATCGGAATCTTCAAGATGACTGATGACGGCGGCGAAGATGCGAAAGTCATCGCCGTACCGGTCGATAAGCTGAGTCCGATTTATTCAGCCATCGAAAAGGTCGAAGACATTCCACTATTGAAAGAGCAAGTCGAGCACTTTTTCAGTCACTATAAAGACCTTGAACCTGGAAAATGGGTGAAGGTCGAAGGCTGGGGAGATGTCGAAGAAGCTCGCCAGGAGATCTTAAACGGCGTTAAACAATATAACGCGAAGTAAGACTCCCACGGGTAGATTTCTATTTAAATCCATCCTTTTAAAGCGCTGACCTTTTTCTTGTCAGCGCTTTTTTTCATCCCCTCTCAGAAAATTTTCAGATAGTTCCCTCGTAAAATCCTGCCAACCCCAGTCTCTGAAAGGGTTCGTTAAAATACTTATCAAACAGATAAAAATCTTTGATTCATTTATCTCTTTCCAAAGCAAATTTTTGGGCTAAAATGAATGCCAATCCCTTCGGACATGGAGGAAACAACCATGACATTCCTAGCGCTCCTATTACTCTCTATCTTATTGATTTCAATAGGCTTTATAGTTTATAAACTATTTTGGCCTTGGACACACAAACGCAGTTTGCACAAGCATTCTCTGAACCCGTTTGCCGACTACATTTCCGAAACGACCCGTGTCTCCAAGGGACTCAAATAGTCCGCTCACTTTCAGCAGAATCTGGCACCAATAACAACGCCTGTTTCATTATCGATATAGGCGTTGATAGGTTCCCCCGGCAACAACCAAATCTTCGTGACTGCCTGACTCGATAATATGCCCGTCTTCGAACACCAGGATGCGGTCCGCCTGCTTGATCGAACTCAAGCGGTGCGCCACAATCAAGGTCGTTCGCCCTTTCAGGAAAGGCGCTAAATCTTCATATAGACGGCGTTCGGTCTCCATATCCAGTGCCGAGGTTGCTTCATCCATAATCACCACTTTCGGATCCTGTAGAATCATTCGCGCTATCGCCAAACGCTGTCTTTGCCCACCGGAAAGCTTGATGCCATTACGCCCGACGATTGCATCCAATTGTCCGTCCAAATCGGCAATCACCTCTTTGAGTTGCGCCAACGCCAAGGCTTGCCACAATTTATCATCGGAAAGGTCTCTTCCCAACGTCAGATTAAAACGCACGGTTTGATTAAACAAAACCGGCTGTTGCAATACAGTGGCAACATTTTCGCGTACCACTTGCTGACCGATCTCTTCAATTGGCAAACCGTTATAGCAGACCTGCCCTGACGTCTGCTGGTAAAACCCCAACAACAACTGCACTAAGGTGGTCTTCCCGCCACCGCTGGCGCCCACAAATGCCAACTTCTCGCCGGGATGAATCTCAAAGCTTAAATTATGCAATACAGGTTGAC
>JAWVWZ010000002.1:0-19296 GCA_033723505.1 Hydrogenovibrio sp. | reverse complement strand
TGTCCACCTAACAGCACAAATTCAACCCCTGTCGCGTCATCCCCGGTATAAAGATCAAAATCCGAACCAACCAGTTCCTGAATCTGCCCCAGTCGCGCCAGATCTCCAGTCGCTTCTTTGACCCCGATGATGTTCGGCACCTTCGAAAGACGCGCAATGGTTTCCGGCAACATGTCACAGGCGGTCCGCCCAGGAACATTGTAGAGAATCTGAGGAATATCGACCGTTTCGGCGATTTTCTTGTAATGAAGATACAACCCTTCTTGCGTCGGCTTATTGTAATAAGGCGTCACCAACAGACAAGCATCTGCGCCGGCTTCTTTGGCGCACTGGGTCAATTCGATGGCTTCTGATGTCGAGTTGGCACCGGTTCCGGCAATCACCGGAATACGGCCCGCCGCTTTTTCGACCACGAAACGTACAACTTCACAGTGTTCATCCATATCCAAGGTCGCGGATTCCCCGGTGGTTCCCACCGCGACAATCGCTTTAGTCTTGGATTTGACGTGAAACTCAATCAATTTTTCGAGTGCATCGTAATCCACTGATTCGTCCGCCAGCATTGGCGTGACTAAGGCGACCATACTTCCTCTAAACACCGTCATATTCTCCAATAAAAAGATACTAAAGCAAAAGCGTAATATTACCTTTTAACCCTTGTTTCTTCAAGCAAATATTTGTCCTTTTGGGCGCTTTCCACCGCTTTTGCCGTTTTCATAAAATTTTAATTGAAGAAAGCTTTTTTTCATTGCATACTGAACTCAAAAAAGGAGCGCACAACAGCATGAAAATTGGCGACAAACTTCCTGATTTCAACGCAACTGCAACCAACCTTCCCAGCCTCTCAGCCACCGACCTCCTCGGTCGATACACGGTTTTATATTTTTATCCGAAAGACAACACCCCCGGGTGCACCAACGAAGGTTTGGATTTTGCAGAACACTACGCAGAGTTCCAAAAAATGAATGCCGAGATTTATGGCATTTCAAAAGACTCGCTGAAGAAGCATGAAAACTTCAAGGCGAAATACGATTTTCCTTTCGAACTGATTTCCGATCCGGATGAAACCCTCTGTAAAATTTTCGATGTCATCAAGCTGAAAAAAAATTATGGACGGGAGTACCTGGGAATCGAACGCAGTACTTTTTTGTTAAATCCGGAAAACGAACTGATACATGAATGGCGGAAAGTCAGGGTCAAAGATCATGTCAACGAAGTCATGACCACCTTGCAGTCACTGCAAAACAACTAACCATTAAACAGGTAACTACTCGATGACAGATTCAGTAAAGCGCTTATTTATTTTAGACACCAACGTACTGATGCACGACCCCATGGCGATGTTCAACTTCGAAGAACACGATATCTTTTTGCCCATGACGGTACTGGAAGAACTCGACGCTGGTAAAAAAGGGATGTCGGAAGTCTCGCGCAACGTTCGTGAAACCAACCGCCTGATTGATCAGATCATCAACAATGCAACCTTTGAGCAGATCAAACAAGGTCTGGATCTGGAAAGAATCCATCCAAACAAGGGCAACGGCAAACAACTGCACCTGGGAAAACTGTTTTTCGAAACCGAGCCTTTACTGGCGGAACTGCCAAAATCCCTTCCCAGCCATAAAGCCGACAACCATATCCTGCAAACCGGCCTGGCACTCAAGGAAATCTATCCGGACAGAGGGGTCACCTTAGTCACCAAAGACATCAATATGCGCATCAAGTCGTCCGCGGCCGGATTGCACTCCGAAGACTACTATAACGACCGTGTTCTCGAAGATGCCGACTTACTGTTTACAGGTTGGGAAATCTTGCCGGAAAACTTTTTCGAAGAAAACTTTAGCAAGATGAAGTCCTGGCAGGAAAATAACCGTACCTTTTATGAACTGGAAATTACCGAAGCACACCAGTGGTACCCCAACCAGTGCCTGGTCAGCTCGAATGAATCGGGCTTCAGCGCCATTGTCAGGAGTGTTCATGACAACACCGCCATTCTCGAATACATGCACAATTTTGAACAGAGCCGCCATAGCGTCTGGGGCATTACCGCCCGAAACCACGAACAGAATATGGCTCTGAACTTCCTGATGGACCCCAATATCGACTTCGTCTCACTTCTCGGTGTTGCCGGGACAGGGAAAACCTTATTGGCACTGGCAGCAGCATTGGAACAAACGCTGGATGAAGGCATCTACAACGAGATCATCATGACTCGCGCCACCATCCCGATCGGTGATGACATCGGCTTCCTGCCTGGGACCGAAGAAGAAAAAATGACTCCTTGGATGGGGGCATTGATGGACAACCTGGAAGTTCTGACCAAATCCGACGGACATACCGATTGGGAAAAAGAAACCACCCAGGAACTACTCAACAAACGCATCAAGATTAAATCCTTGAATTTCATGCGAGGCCGAACCTTTCAAAACAAATTCATCATTCTCGATGAAGCGCAAAACCTGACACCGAAGCAAATGAAAACCCTCGTCACCCGGGCTGGCGAAGGCACCAAGATCGTGTGTCTTGGGAATATCGGCCAAATCGATTCACCTTATCTGACGGAAACCACTACGGGCTTGACCTATATCGTCGACCGTTTCAAAGAATGGCCCTATGCAGCGCACATCACACTGGCACAAGGGGAGCGTTCACGTTTGGCGGAATTCGCATCAGACAACCTTTAACCGAAAATCTACCAGGCTGGGGGAAACCCCTGCCTCGCCCAATTTTAAGACATAAAAAAAGCGGGCTTAGCCCGCTTTTACCTCTAACCAGAACCAGCTCCTAAGACGCCGGACCGCCTTTAGAGGTATATTTTTGCATATCTTCTTCCGATGGCAGCTTGAAGCCTTGTTCAACCGCTTTTTCCTTGCAGTATTCCACCGCAAAATCCAGTAGCTCTCCAACAGCACGATGTCTGAACTTGTGCTTCTGACGGACATGAGAGAACGGGCGATCCAGGGGCGGATCCAGAGGAATCGCTTTCAGCGTCCCCAGCTTCAGTTCTTTGGAAATGGTCGTTCTGGAAACAATGGCAACCCCCACATCGGACTCAACTGCCATTTTAACAGCTTCCGGACTCCCGAGCTCCATCACCACATTCAAGTCTGAATAACTCAATCCCTGTTCACGGATATAGGTATCAATCACCGAACGAGAACCGGAACCTTCTTCTCGAGAGATATAACGATACTTGCGCATATCTTCGACCGAAATCTTATCGCGATTCGACAGTGGATGACCGATCGGCACGATCAGCACCATTTCATCCAGACGACAGACTTCCACTTCCAGGTTTTTGTTATAAACCGGCGCTTCAACAACCCCCAAGTCGATCATATTGTTTTCGACCATGGCAACAATCGCATCGGTATTCCCCACCTGCAATCGGATATTAACGTCTTCGAACTGTTTCTTAAATGCGCCCAATAAATTCGGCAACATATATTCGGCAATGGTCGTACTCGCCCCAATCAACAAGCTACCGGTCACTTCCCCGGTCAACTCCCTGACCTCGCTATTCATCTTCTCATAATGATCCAGGATTTTTTCCGAGTAGTCGTAAACGACTTTACCGGCTTCGGTTAAGGAAATCTTGTTGTGTGTCCGGTCAAATAAACGCGTATTGAAGAATTCTTCTAACTGTTTAACTTGGAACGTGACCGCGGGCTGGGTCATATGAAGCGTCTCTGCTGCTTTGGTAAAACTCAGCACCTTCGCAACAGTATAAAAAACTTGTAGCCTTCTATCCGCCATTCATTTTGCCTCTATGTTCAAAAGAAACTCATGATATGAAAAAAATCACGAGCCTCATAAAAAAAATTAGTGTTTTGACTATAGAACTATCGTCGTTAAAAGTCAAAAACTTTAGCTAAAAAAGCTCGATTAAATCGGCATTTTAACGACTTCTTCGCAAACGCCGTTCGATTTCGTCCAGCTTTTGATGAAAGTTTTTCGTTTCATTTAATATTTTTATTTCAAACTCTTTCACTTGCGTAGCGATTTGCTCCTCGTGCTTCGCATCAATTTCTCGATGAATATCATCCAATTTCCGGAAGACTTCGGACAGGATATGATTCATGCGTTTCTCATGCATCTCCGCCTGCTCTTCCAGATGGAATTTCACATGCTGTACCGACTCCAGAATCTCTTTCTCCGTCTTGCGCTGCTCCGACCCGATCAGAAACGCAGAGATATTCGCCGTCACTAAAGAGAAAAGCACCACACCGAAAATAATCAACACGGCGCCAAATAACCTGCCATGTTCCGTATAAGGCACAACATCTCCATAACCAACAGTGGTAATGGTCACCAAAGCGTACCAGAGCCCGGTAGTGAAATCGGTATCCTCAAGGGCCGCAAAAATCGCTCCAGAGACAGCGATCATGAACAACGCGCCAATCAGTACCATCCCAAAGCTATTGCGCCTTAAAACGGACACCACATCCCAAAAGACTTCCATGATTACTCTCAAGAACAGGACCAATCTCAACATTCGGAAAATCGCTGCCCAATCGGAGTTGTACCCACCCCAGGGGAAAGCGACCACAATAATGAATACATTCAACCAGTTATTGCGAACATACCGCCACTTCTTGTCCACTAGAACCAGGTTGACGGTAAATTCAGAGATAAAGACCAGCCATACACCGAGAGAAATGTAAAAATCCTTCCAAGGCTCATTGGAAAAATCGAGCAGGATTTGGACAACCACCACCAAAAGCGCCACCACGACCGCATAAGAAAGATAATGCCCGACACGACGAGCCCGTTCATTTTCTTGATTGTGGACCCCTTCAATGCCGAGAACAGCTTTTAAATTCAGGTTCATAGACTGAGATACCCTTTATACCATCACATTACTTTGCCAGTACCGGCAACTGATCACGTCCGTTCAAAGCCTGCTCCATCAGCCAGTTTTTTGCAGGCGTTAAATGATCTGCAATCGGCAAAAGTGTTTTGCGAATCTGATTTTTCAGCTCGACATCCTGCTTGAACAACCAATCGAATCCTTCCATTGATTTCTGTACGATGGCATTGTCTCCACGACGCCAACGCTCATATCGTCGTAAAACCGACATGCGACTCCAATCCTGATTCGAGGCTTGCTTGGCATCCGACAGAGTTTCTATCAACGCCGCAGCATCCAATAATCCCAAATTGACCCCTTGCCCAGCTTGCGGGTGAATGGTATGCGCCGCATCGCCGACCAGCGCGAGATGGGGTTTGACATAATGCTGCGCATGACGTCGAACCAAAGGAAATCCGACTCTCTCCATCCCCTCAATCACTCGTCCCAATTTGCTACCGGAAGCTTTTTCGACCTCTCGCGCAAACTGGATATCATCCAATTCAAGTGCCCACTGCATTTTCTCCAATGGCAAGTACCAGGCAATGGAACTGACATTATCGTCCATCGGTAAATAGGCAAACGGACCTTCATGACGATAACGCTGCCAACAGGTGTTCTGGTGGGGGAATTCCGTTTTGACACAGCCAACAATCGCACACTGTTGATAATCATGCGTATCGACGCCAATATTCGCCAATTGTCTGAGCTTGGAAAATGCTCCGTCGGCTCCGATCACCAGCTTGGTTTCAAGCTGCAAACCCTCTTCAAAAGTGAGCTGGGCGAAATTGGAATTCAGGGTCACCTCGGATAACAATCGCCCGGTCACCGGCGTCACTCGCTCGTCATTGAGCAGCATTTCCCATAAAGCGGCTTGAATGACATTGTTTTCAATGATATAGCCAAGATTAGGTTCCTCCAGAGAGGCGGAATCGAAATGAATTTCAGCGTTGGAAATATCTTCCCAGACATGCATATCTGTGAAAGCGTGTAACCGTCGTTTCTCGATCGCCGGCCAGACGCCCAAGCTTCTAAGAATGTTTTCCGAGGCGCGCGTCAAGGCACTGACCCGGGTTTGGTAAGGCGTATCCGGTTGCCAACTCAATGCCGGGGCAACCTTCTCCAACAAAAGCACCTGAAAACCATTTCGAGCCAAGCCTAAAGCGACCGTCGCGCCAACCATTCCGCCACCGACGATAACCGCATCCCACACCTTTGAAGCCAATTGCTCGGATGTCCATTCAGTTTGCATTCGCCATCCCTCCTTCATTTGCCGGCCAACCCCATCCCCAGCTTGGTTAACCGCTTCCTCAATCTCGGCAAGGCTTCCACCGCCATCAAGCCGAGTCCTCTCAAATGGCCAACCACGGCAGAAGAATTTTGAAACACCTGAATCAGCCCGTCGGTAAAGCCCATAATCTTTTCATGCTCCGGATGGCGTTGCTGTTCATAAGCAGCTAACATCTCGGCATTACCAAGATCTTCCACCGACATGGATAAAGCAAGGAAATCGGAGATATCACTGATACCAAGGTTCAGTCCTTGTGCAGCGACCGGATGCTGGGTATGGGAAGCATTTCCCATCAGCACAACCCGACCTTTGACCATCTGATCAACATAGGTTTCTTTCAAGGGATAAGCAACCCTTTCGCTCACAGCAACAAATCCTCCGAAACGCGCCCCCATTTTTTCGGTAAAGGCTTCGATAAAAGCCTCATCCGACATCGCCTTGACAGCATCGACCTGATGCTCGGGCACAACCATAACCGCTTTATGATCCTGTCCGGCCATCGGTAACAGTGCAACAGGCCCTTCTTCGGTAAAGCGTTCATACGCCCAGCCATTCGGATGCTCCGCTGAGGTGATCTTGGCAATCACGCCAAAAGCGTCATACTGCTTCACCTTCAATGGCAATTCCAAGACCTTTCTGACTTGAGAGTCAGTACCATCTGCTCCAATAAGCAGTCGCGTTTGAAACTGCTGAGGTTTTCCGCCCGTTTGCTCGACTGTTGCGGAGACTGTGCTTTCGGTTTGTTCAAACGTCTTTAGGGTTGATTCCGTATAAAGTTCGATTTCCGGCATTTCCGCAGCGATTTTCCATAAGACATTTCCCAAATCAAATGCGGTGATGCTGTAGCCCAACGCAGGCACTTTCATTTCATCTGCATGAAGATGCGTCAACCCCAGATATCCCTTCTGAGAGACATGAACATGCTCAATCGCTGTTACACAAGAGGCCAAACCCGACCAAACACCCAAAGCGTCCAAAATTTTTTTGGAGCCATAGCTGAGTGCCAAGACTCTTCCATCGAATGAAGGACTCTGCTTCGGCGGCATCCTTTCGACCAAAGCGATATGCCGCCCTTGTCTCGCTAGACCGATCGCCAACAACAATCCGACCGGACCACCACCAATGATCAAGGCATCAACTCGCTTGCCGACTAAAGCGTTCTTTTGTAATTCATCTGGAAGTTGCTCAGCCATCCATTGCTCCTGCTATGCGCTGTGCTCGGCCATAAAGTGTTCGATTTCATCAACGGTACGAGGCAGGCCAGATGTCAGGATTTCATACCCTTTTTCGGTGACCAGTACATCATCCTCGATACGAATGCCAATCCCCCAGTAACGCGGCTCAACACCTTCGGCTCGACCCGTTTCCGAAGAGATATAAATACCCGGTTCGACCGTCACCACCATTCCAGGTTGTAACGTCCGCCATTCACCGGACTGTTTATAAGCACCGACATCATGGACATCCATTCCCAGCCAATGGCCGGTACCATGCATAAAGAAAGGTTTATAGGCTTCCGACTCAAACAATTCCTCCACCTCACCATTCAAAATCCCAAGCTCGACCAATCCCTGAATAATCACTTTTGCAGAGGCTTGATGCATCTGATCATAACGAATGCCCGGCTGGATCACAGAAATCGCCGCTTGTTGTGCTTTTAATGTCAACTCGTACAAAACCTTTTGTTCCGGCGTAAACTGCCCTTGAGCCGGGAAGGTTGAGGTAATATCCCCGGCATACCCTTCAAATTCGGCACCGGCATCCACCAGAATCAACGCATCTTCTTTCAGCGAATCACTGTTTTCGGTGTAGTGAAGAATACAGGCGTTTTCTCCCGAAGCGACGATGGAATTAAATGCCACTCTCGGCGATCCTTCCCGCTTAAACGTGCACTCCAGATCGGCTTGTACTTGATATTCATAACCCGCCTTTCCGGCAGCTGACCGCATCGCCGCCAAATGCCCGGCGACGGTGATTCTGGCCGCTTCCCGCATCGACTCGATTTCTTCAACGGACTTTATCAGTCTCATTTCATGCAAGATCGTATCGGCATCGCACAGACGGCCAGGAGCAACAACCCCTTGTCTGGACTTGGCTTTTTGCCCGGCGATCCACTCGTCCATCAGCGGAGACCAGCTCCCGAGTTGAGCAAAGCTGAAATAAATTTGCTGAATGCCATCCAGCAAGACCGGCATCTGCTCATGCATCTCTTCCTGCGCCCAGGCTTGGTCAACGCCCAATTGATCGGCAGCCGCATCGACTCCGAGGCGCCGGCCTTGCCAGGTTTCCTGCTCAGGATCCTTAGGCCGCAAAAACAGGTAGGTTTGTTCCGCATCCGGCGTTTTCGACAAGACCAATACCGCTTCAGGCTCGTCAAACCCGGTCAAATAATAAAAATCGGAATCCACGCGAAACGGATGTTCGACATCCCGGTTACGAATCGTCTCTTCTCCAGAAGAAACAAGCATCATCGAATGGTCTTCCAAAACGGCAAATACCGCTTTTCTTCGTTGTTTGAAACAGTCTGTCATAATCAAAGTTTAATGTAACGTATCAGTTGGAGCGTCCTGAACCATAATCGGCGAACCTTCAACGGGATTCAATTCTTCATTGATGGTCAGGGTGCCGATTTTGACATATTCCATTAGCTGCATGAAGTCGGCCTCTTCCTGATCGGTCGGGTCGACCAGATCCAGCGTATCGATTCGCGCAATGTCACCAAAATCACGTACCAATTCTGCGACATCCCCTTTCAATTTTTGCTCCGTTTTGCCAGCCAGTCCCAGGCCATATAAAAAACCTTCACACCATTGCCCCAACATCGCGGCACGGTAAGTCAGACTTTCGTTATCCTCCGGCAGACATAACGTCAATTCAAACCCGGAGCCATTCAAGGCTTTCTCAGCATCCAAATACAATTCATGCAGCGCAACCAAAAAACTTTCCTTGACCGATTTGATGCCCGCTTCTTCCAGAATGCGTTTGATCCAGACACTCTCTTTAATGGTATCGTCACCACACATCAACCCCATCACCATACCCTGCAAAAAAGACGGCGATTCCAGCTCCTGATAGGGCTCCATGGCTTCGTTTATTTGATCAAAATTCATTCACTTCTTGCCTAATTTAAAATAAGGAAACATTACTTGAGTAATTCAGTTAGATAATGAATAATACCATAAATGCCACACACCACACACGAGTAGTAGAGAGAAGTATGCTGACCTTATCTTTGATGAATCACACCTTTGAAGTCCCTTGCGAACCGGAAGATCGTGACAAACTCATTGAAGCGGCGACCCTGCTCGAAGACAAGCTCGATCAGGTCAAAGGACTTAAGGGAGAAAGCAAGGTACTCATGGTCGCGCTGAACATGTGCTACGACTACCTTGAGCTGAAATCCGATACAACCCAATACTGTCTTAGATTGGAAGACCAGATCGAAGAAACCCTTTCGCAAGTTGCCCAATCCAACGAATAACCGTTCCAAATGCCATCTGCATTTTATTAATTCTTTTAATCAACCTTCGCTCGCTTCATCAGAATTTCTAATTGATTTAGCATTTTTTGCCACGAAAAGAACTGATATAATAAAGCTTAATACGGGCTAGGCTTAAACCCCTGCCGATAGCTATGACTTTGGGGCCAGAAGCTTAAGATGGTGAGCATCTCGCATATGTCCGAGAAGCCTAAATCTTTTGACGAGGCTGCCACCTGAACTGAACGGTTCAGGGTTATCGCCTAGTTCGTATTTCCCTACCCTTCAATCATTTGCAGCAGGTTGTCCATACACAGATGCATTCCCAGTCAAGCTTACGCAAACTTTGCCGACAAAAACGGAATCAACTGGATAAAAAGACGCAACAACGGCATGCAAAATCTGCCACTCTCAGGCTGCTAAGATCACCAATCCTACAACGGGCCAAGCGCGTATCCGTTTTTTTAACAAGGGATGGAGAGCTGGAGACTCGGTGGCTTGTTCAAGCCTTATGGCAGCGAAAGATCGAAGTCTATCTGCCGGTTTTGACCCGATATGCCCCTCAACCAATGCGATTCGCCAGATACACGCCCAACACCCGTTTACAACCGAATGTCTTCGACATTCCAGAACCCCAGATCGGTAAAAGACGTCTTATCGCAGGTCATCAACTGGATGTGGTCATTACCCCCTTAGCCTGCTTCGATCACCTGGGAAACCGAATCGGCATGGGCGGCGGTTATTATGACCGAACCTTCCGCTTCAAGCTGGGATTTTTCGATCCCAGACCCAGCTTGGTGGGTTGGGCGCATCAGTGTCAACAAGTATCCGAACTGCCGAGACAGCCTTGGGACATTCCGCTCAATGCAATTGTTACTGAAGAGCGGATCCGGTTTTTCCGGCATACGGCGCCTCATTAACGGTAACTGCCGTGCGCCGTCAGGAAGAGCGCCAGAATTCCTTCAGGTTTTCTCAAACGAAGCCGCTTGACCTGAACTGACGGATAGTTTCTAATAAGCATACTGTGTTAAAAACGATTTAATTTGAGAATAGCAAACATGAAAAAGATTCTATTAACTGCACTCGCTTCCTCGGCTGTTTTGGCTGCCACTCTTTCAACAGCTTCCGCTGCGGACGTTCCGGCAAAAGTCAAAACCTGTGTCGGTTGTCACGGTGTGGGTGGAAACAGCCTGGTGCCTAACTTTCCGAAGCTGGCGGGTCAACATGCCGCTTACATCGAAAAAGCGCTGAAAGACTTCCGTGACGGCTTCCGTAAAGACAGCACCATGCAGACTTTCGCCAAAGGTTTGACAGATGAAGAGATTAAAGAACTGGCAAACTACTACTCTTCTCAAAAGCAAAAATAATTCACCGCTTTTGCGAAGCCTAAAAAAACCTCCTAATGGAGGTTTTTTATTGTCTGAACATTGAGAACGGCTCTTATAGCAGAACCTTCTCCACGCCGCCATTTTTCAATTTGGCATAAAACTCTTTATTCCAACTTTCACCATAGCGGTTTTTCATCAACTCCACCACGATATAATCCGTCTCCAGCCCGGTATTATCACGATAACGCTTCAACCCTTGCTGACAGGCGGGACAAGACGTCAATAGCTTGACGCTGTCGTCTTTCACCTTTGAGTGGCCGGTTAACTCGACAATGCCTTTAGTCAACTCTTCCTCTTTACGGAAGCGTAACTGGTTGGCAATGTCTGGACGGCTGACCGCCAGCGTTCCGGCTTCCGCGCAACAACGGTCCGAGAAGACGACTTCGGATTGCAACAAGTCTTTCGCCACCTCGGTTCCATCCATTTTCTTCATCGGATCATGACAAGGCGCATGATACAAATACTGCTTCCCGGTCGCACCTTCCAGCCCCATGCCTTTCTCGGTCAAATACTCGTGAATATCCATCAGGCGGCATCCCGGGAAAATACGTTCGAACTCATATTTGGTCAATTGATCATAACAAGTCCCACAGGAAACAATGACTGTATTGATATCAAGGTAATTCAGAGTATTGGCCACACGATGGAACAATGCCCGGTTCTCGGTGGTAATTTGAGAGCTCTTTTGTTCCAACCCTGCAGCCGCCTGAGGGTAGCCGCAACAGAGGTACCCCGGTGGCAGCACCGTCTGCACCCCAGCGTCGTACAAGGATGAAATCGTTGCCAGTCCAATGTCACTGAACAATCGTTCGGAACCGCACCCCGGGAAATAAAACACCGCTTCCGATTCTTCGGTGGTTTTTGCAGGATCCCGAACAATCGGAACTTGTGTCGCATCCTCCAGCCCCAATACCGAACGATAACTGCTCTGGTTCGGTCCGGTATCCAACGGTTTGCGCACGAAGTTAATGACTTGTTGCTGCACCGGTGCCGGCTGACTGGTGCTCTCCGGTAACGCTTTCTTTCGTTCGACCAGTCCCAGCAATTTCGCAATGCGATGACCGAGCGTCATCGCGGTCGCGCCCCAGCCGATCATGGTTTTACGCAATAGCCCGATGGTAAACGGGTTTTTGGTATTGAGGAAATAAATTGCCATCTTGACCATCAAACTGGATTTTTTCTGCCCCATATTGGTCAGGATCGTTCGCATACGAATCGAAACATCACCAAAGTCGATGTCCACCGGACAAGGGGCTTCACACTTATGACAAGTGGTACAGTGATCTGCAACATCATTCATTGCATCGAAGTGATGCAGAGATATTCCGCGGCGAGTCTGTTCTTCATACAGGAATGCCTCGATCACCTGGCCTGTCGCCAGAATCTTGTTCCGCGGGGAATACAACAGATTCGCTCTCGGAATGTGCGTTTGACAGACCGGCTTACATTTGCCACAACGCAAACAGTCTTTGATGTCCTTATTCAAAAGATCCAAGTCATTGGCTTCCAGAATCAAAGCTTCCTGCTCTACCAACTGCAAAGACGGCGTATAGGCATTATCCAGGCCAGAACCGGGCATCAACTTCCCTTTGTTAAAATGGCCATGAGGATCAACCTCATTTTTATATGCAACAAAAGCGGCGATTTTATCGTCATCCAAATACTGGAATTTGGTCAAGCCGATGCCGTGCTCTCCGGAAATCACGCCATTCAGACGCTTGGCAATTTCCATAATGCGGTCAACCACCACTTCCGCCTGATGAATCATTTCATAATTGTTGGAATGTACCGGAATATTAGTATGGATATTCCCGTCACCGGCATGCATATGCAAGGCAACAAACAGTCGAGCATTACGAATCTCGAAATGCAGTTTGATCAGTCGCTTATGCAGTGCTTCGAAATCGTGTCCCATAAAGACTTCCTGAAGGAAAGTCACCATCTCCGCCTTATAGGAGATTTTGATCTCGCGCCGCAACAGCAAGCTGGCGAAAGTATCCTCGGCACTGAGCTTTGGCGCTTCGCCCGGCAACAGAAGCTCCGGCTTTTCGGAAACGCGCGTATCCAGATTCTCCAGAATACCGGCCCATCTCGTCTTGGTATTTTCGATATGCTCAAGGGTTGAACTGACCTTCCCCTTGAAATAACTCGCCGGCTGACCTTCTGAGTTCTCAAAGTCATCTTCCAGCGTAAACTCCGGAATATCCCCAGAGAAGTAGGCCTGCAGCTGATCCAGAATGCGGAGTTTGTTTTTGATTGACTCCTCGATATTGATCCGCTCGATTTCGGTATTGTATTCGTTGAGATTTTCCAACGGGATGACCACATCCTCGTTGATCTTAAACGCATTGGTATGTTTGGAAATCGCTGCTGTTCTGGAGCGATCTGCCCAGAAACGCTTTCTGGCCTCTTCGGACACCGCAATAAAGCCTTCAGCATCACGTTTTTTCGCCAATTCGACGATTTCCTGAGCGGTATTGGCAACTTCAAAGCCGTTCTCACCGGCGATATCCGCCAGCAGAATCATTTTCGGCAACCCCTTGCGATTGGCTTTGGTATTGTAATTGACGGCCTTGATATAACGTTCGTCCAAGTGTTCTAAGCCGGAAAGCATGATGCCTTCGGCCTTTTTGGCTTCGATATACTCGGTCACTTCGACAATCGCCGGAACGGCCTGACTCAAGTCCGTTCCGAAAAACTCCAAGCACACCGTACGGGTGTGGCTCGGCATACGATGGACAACAAAACGTGCCGAGGTAATCAAACCGTCACATCCTTCTTTCTGGATGCCCGGCAATCCACTCAGAAATTTATCGGTGACATCTTTTCCCAAACCTGCTTTACGGAAAGCCGATCCAGGCATTTCCAACAATCGTGGTTCGCCGATAGGGGTTTTGCCGTCTTTTTCATAACGATGAATGCGGAAGGAAACCGTTTTTTGATCCTGTAACTTACCAAGGTTGTGGTTTAGACGCTCCACTTCCAACCAGTTGGCATCCGGCATCACCATTTTCCATGACGCCAGGTTATCCAGTGTCGTTCCCCACAAGACAGCTTTTTTCCCACCGGCATTCATTGCGATGTTGCCGCCGATACAGGAAGCGTCTTGAGACGTCGGATCGACAGCAAAAGCATAACCGAAACGCTCAGCCTGCTCAGAAACCCGACGAGTCACTACCCCGGCACCGGTAGCGATGGTCGGAACTTTGCCGATACCGGGCAACTCAACATGCTCAACCAGACTCATGTACTCAAGCTTTTCGGTATTGATCACCACCGAATCCTGATACAAAGGAATCGCCCCTCCGGTATAACCGGTTCCGCCCCCTCTGGGGATAATCGTCAATCCTAGCTTGATACAGGCATCCACCAGATAGGCGACTTCCTCTTCGGTGTCCGGAGAAACCACCACCAGCGGTAATTCGACGCGCCAGTCAGTGGCATCGGTAGCATGTGAGACTCTCGCCAACCCACCGAAATCGATATTATCGACACGGGTATGCTTGGACAAACGACGACGAACTTTGGACCGGAGTTTAATCTGATGCGGGAACCATTCCGTGAATTCATTCACGGCACGACGGATCGACTTCAGAAGTTCCGCCGCTTTTTCGTTACCGTTTAAACGTTCTTCCACCTGTTTCAATCGATGTTCAAGTGCACCGATCAAGGCATCACGACGTTTTGGGTTTTCAATCAGGTCGCCTTGGATATAAGGATTACGCGAAACAACCCACATATCCCCCAGCACTTCGAACAACATTCTTGCCGAACGCCCCGTATTACGAGTATCCCTTAAAGATTCAATACACTTCCAACCTTCGATACCGACAAAACGAAGAACGATTTCTTTGTCCGAAAAAGAAGTATAGTTATAAGGAATCTCTCTAATACGATGAGTCATTTACTTTTCCTAAATGATGGTTAAAAAATGATCGATAAAGTTCGGTTTTTTTGGCTCGGTCGGCTTGAAGGGCTTCAAAAGCCGTTCGCAGCCAAAGCCTCATTTTCCTCATTTTGCAGATCCAAAATCTGCCAGGCTGGGGGCTTGTAAAATTAAAGCGTTATTTTAACAATTTGAGACACCATTAAGCGAATTAATCTTGTCTGAAACAGAATCCAAGAGACGCCGACTATTGACGGCGTTTCTGTTGCTTGTTTTTCTTTTTACGGCGTTTGAGATAAGCATTTTCCGCCTGGCTTTCCGATTTGCCACGACGATGGGTCATTTTATTCTTGCGATTCTCAAATGGATTCGCCGTGACCTTATACTCGATAAATACCGGCGTTCCCACCCACTTGAAGGCTTTACGAAAAACATTCATCAAATACTTGGTATAGGCCTGCGGCAACTTATCGACCTGAGTCCCGTGAATAATCACTCTTGGCGGATTCAACCCGCCCAAATGGGCATAGCGCAATTTGACACGACGACCACCGATCAACGGAGGCTGATGATCCAGAACGGCCTGCTCGAGCACTCGGTTTAAGTCGGCTGTGGAAACTTTCTTCATCACCGCGTTATAAACCGCTTTGATGGTTTTGAACAGGTCGCCGACGCCGGAACCGTGCAACGCGGAAATCAGATGCTTTTTCGCATAGTCGACGAACGGCAGGCGGTACTCAATTTCATGCTTGATTTTATTACGCTGATCTTCGGTGAGGTTGTCCCATTTATTGATGGCCAGCACTAACCCTCGCCCTGATTCCAAAGCCAATCCCAATAGCGTCAAATCTTGATCGGTAATCCCTTCTGAACCATCAATGACCAAAACCACGATATTGGAAGACTCCATCGCTTCAATCGCTTTGACAATACTGAATTTTTCAATTTTCTCTTTGATATTCTTGCGCCGACGGACACCGGCAGTATCAATCAAGGTATACTCTTGCCCATCTCGCTCGAAAGGCACAAAAATACTGTCTCGGGTCGTCCCCGGCATATCGAATGCCACCACCCTTTCTTCCCCGATCATGCGATTGATCAAGGTCGATTTCCCGACATTGGGGCGACCGATGACCGCGACACGGATGCCAGGTTGCTCATCCAGCTCAAGCTCAGTCTCTTCCTCGCCGATATAATCGATCTTTTCCAGTACGGAATCGATGGTTTCCTTGACATTATCTCCGTGTGCCGAAGAAATGACATAAGGCTGGCCCAGCCCCATTTGATAGAATTCCGCCGCCATCAACTGATGCTCATGACCTTCGGCTTTATTCACCAACAGATAAACCGGCTTATCGAACTGGCGGATATAATCCGCAATCGATTCGTCTGCCGGCAAAAGACCGGCACGACCGTCAACCAGGAACAAAATGGCATCCGCTTCTTCGATCGCTGATTTAACCTGACCGGCCATCAAAGGATCCACGCCTTCCTGCTCACCACTTAAACCACCGGTATCCACCACAATATAAGGATAGTTCCCGGTTCGTCCAGTGCCGTACTGACGATCGCGAGTAAGCCCCGGATAATCCGCGACAATCGCATCCCTCGTTCGAGTCAAACGATTAAACAGGGTTGACTTCCCTACATTCGGGCGCCCGACAAGCGCAATAACCGGTTTACTCACCTTGACCTTCTTTTGTTGTTTTTTTCAGGATTCCGAGTGGATCTTCGGGATGATTAAACTCATACCAGTTGGAAGGAACGACATCATATGCCGTTACGAATCCACCGGAATCCTGAGTATAAATCCGTTGTTTATCTGTCCAGACTCTGACCAGCTGTGCGCGCACCGAGTCAGGATCGCTATGCTTGGCTCGCGCAACTTGGGTACCGTCAAGCTTATCGATCCAATGCACCATACCATAGCCGTCTGCTAGAAGGATTTGATGATGACTGTAAAACGCCAAGTCAACCAGTCGGCGATATTTGAAATGGGTTTGCTTCCATATTTGCGTACCGTTATAGAGGTCGTAAGCATGCAGAACATCATCTTCATCTACGAGATATAACGCTTTGTCATCGACAATAAAGTCGCGGAAACCAGACACGTCTTTCGACCAGAAAAGATTTCCATTCTCCGGATTAAGCGCGACCAGTTTGCCATGATAGCCGAAAACATACAGGCGACCTTGCTTCAAAACCACGCGTGACTGAATATCCACCAGCCTTTCCAGGTCGGTTCTGCCTTTCGGGATCAAAACCTGAGTTTGCCATTTGGTTTCACCGGTTGCGGCATCCAAAGCCTGGACACTCCCCGATTCCCAACCAACATAAAGGGTATCATCTGCATAGGTTACCGGCGCAATTCCTCTCAAAGAAAGGTTCGGCAACTGATGTTCGACAACCCAGTTGATTTTTCCCGTCGCCGCTTTGACCGAATATAACTTACCATCGACCGTTCTGACGTACACATCTCCTTTTGCCACCACGGGTAAACTGAGCACTTCACTCGACAGTTCCGTCTGCCACTCAATCCGGCCATCATCTTTTGCAAGACGCATCAAATCGCCTTTTGATGTTCCGACAATCAATCCATCGCCATCCAAAGTTGGCCCCGAAAGAATCGGTTGATTGAACTTGCGTTGCCACCTGACCTGATCCGTCCAACGACCCTTATCGGCTTTCCAGGCGGCTGTTAACACGCCATTGGGGTTAGCGAAATAGACTTGTTTTGAATCGTCTGCGAAGTATAAGCCTTCACTGTCGGAATATTTGAAACCGTCTAATTGAATTTGCCAGGCACGGTGAATGTCGTATGGAGAAGACATTTGCACCAGCGGTGTCGGCACTCGCACGATCTTCGCTTGAGTACAGGACTGCAGCAATACGGCTGACGCCAGTATCAGTACAATCGAAATGGGGGAACGAATCAAACCAAATACCTTTTTAATAAGCTTATTGTGTCAGGTCGTCTAACTGCAGACGAGCAATATTCTGTAAATTAGTGGGAGCTTTTGCATTATCCACCACGTTTTGCAATGCCTTGCGTGCATCATCGAAACGAGATTGTTTCAAGGCTAACTGAGCGGAAACGTAATCGTAGTTGGCTTTCTCTGCATCAACCAGTTTGTCCGCTTGAATCGAAGCCAATAAAGTCTTCGCCTGCTCATACTGTTTTTGATCGATGTAGATATTGGCAATACGCAGTTGCGCGATCAGTACCATCGCATCGTCCAGGTGCTGCTTGACCACCCAATTCAGATGTTTCAAAGCCTCATCAACTTCACCTTTGTTCAACTCGTATTTCGCCAGCATCAAAGCCGTCGCCGTAGAATACGGGCTGTCCGGTTGCTCTTCCATCAATTTCAAGCCTTCGCGAGCGACATCTCCGAAAGCGCCTTGCTGCATTTTCGATTGCAACACTTCAAAAGTTGTCGACGCATGCGAGGCCTTCGCAATCTGGTTTTTTTGGTAATATGTCCAACCGGACCATGCCAATACGACGATTAAAACCCCGGTCAACAACTGAGTGCCATTTTTATCCCACCAGTTTTTCAACGCGGCAACTTGTTCATCATCTGTTTCGAAACGGCTCATCTTTCTGTCCTATGTTTAATGTTACGATTGAAAATATTTCACCAGGGTCGGTTCCAGTTCAGACCAATCGAGCGTAACCTGCTCTTTGTCTTCTCGCAGGAACTTGATTGCAACCTGTTGGTTTGCAATTTCATCTTCCGCCATAACCAACGCGATACGTGCGCCGGATTTATCTGCTTTTTTGAACTGGCTCTTAAAACTTCCGCCACCACAGTTCATCACGATTTTAAGGGCTGGCAGCTGTTCACGCAATTGTTCCGAAATCACGAACCCCGGACGGGCAGCTTGTTCGCCAACCAGAACCATATAGATGTCTGCATCCGGCATTTCATGCACAAGCTTCTTATCCATCAATAACGCCATCAAGCGCTCAAGCCCCATCGCAAAACCACTGGCTGGCGTCGATTTTCCGCCGATCTGCTCAACCAGGCCGTCATAACGTCCGCCGGCGCAAACGGTTCCCTGAGCACCCAATTCTGTGGTCACCCACTCGAAAACCGTTTTATTGTAATAGTCCAACCCTCTGACCAGATTCGGGTTGACGACATACTCGATCCCCAGATCATCAAGGTAACCTTTAAGCTGCTCGAAATGCGCGACCGATTCTTCATCCAAATGCTCAATCAACTTCGGTGCGCCGTCAATCACCTCTTTCATGTCAGGGTTCTTACTATCCAGAATACGCAATGGATTGGTTTCGAGCCTTCTCAAGCTGTCTTCATCCAATTGTTCGAGGTGTTGATTCAAATAGGCAACCAGTTTATCGCGGTAGGCCTGTCGAGCTTCCAGACTGCCAAGTGAATT
>JAWVWZ010000001.1:0-20438 GCA_033723505.1 Hydrogenovibrio sp. | reverse complement strand
TCGGCCAAGGCGACACTGGCATCATTTCCTGACTGGATGACCATACCTTTAATCAATTCTCTGACAGGTACCTGTTTCCCGACTTCGATAAACATTTTCGATCCGGGCATCTTCCAGGCTTTTTGTGAGATGGTGACCTTGTCGTCCAGTTTGATATTGCCGTTTTTCAACTCGTTGATGACGACATAACCAGTCATGATTTTGGTCAAGCTGGCAGGTTCGATGCGCTCATGCTCGTTTTTGCTGGCAAGCACCTTGCCACTGTTGAAGTCGATGACGACATAGGCTTTCGCATCGGTTTTCGGTGCCGAAGGAATGACGTAAGGCGTCGGAACCGTTTGTACCGGGTTAGACCAGCCTGCGGTTGAAAAGCATAGCAGGGCGAAAAAGAAACTTAGGAGTTTTGTCATGGGCGATCTTTGCATGTCTTATAAATAAAATTAATAGTAGGAATTGAGTTGCCATAATTTAACACAAAAAGCAAATTTTCGAAAGGGAGATGAGGTTTGAAATATACTTGAGATGCTTTCATTCGACTTTCATTGGCGGTTTATTTAGGCAATTGATTTTATTTGGATTTTTGCGTCAGGATGTCAACAGTTTTTTATGGGTGTGAATCGACATCAAAATGCCGAAGCTGATCATCAGCGTCACCAGTGAGCTTCCGCCGTAACTGATGAGGGGCAGCGGTAAGCCGACAACCGGTAACAGACCGCTGACCATGCCGATATTGACGAAAACATAGACGAAAAGCGTCATTACCAGGCTGGCGGCCGTCAAGCGTGCAAAATTATCCTGGGCTTGAGACGCTATGTAGAGTCCACGGGCGATAATGAGAGTATAGGTTACCAGCAAAAGGGTGACACCGATCAAACCGAATTCTTCCGCCAGTACCGAAAAAATAAAGTCAGTGGTCGATTCCGGCAAGAAATCCAGATGGGCTTGGGTGCTGCCCATAAAGCCCTTTCCTTCCAATCCGCCGGAACCGATTGCAATTTTGGACTGAATGATATGGTAGCCGCTGCCAAGAGGATCGGATTCCGGGTTGAGGAAGGTCATGACCCTTTGTTTCTGGTAATCGTACATATAGAAATTCCAGATGATTGGCAGGCTGGCGGCAACCAGGCCGATGGCGGACAAAATCCAGCGCCAGGACAGGCCGGCGAAGAAAATGACGAACAGACCGCTCATTGCAATCAGGATCGAGGTGCCCAGATCCGGTTCGACCACGATCAGGCCCGCGGTGAAGAGCACAAGAAAGATGCCGAACAGCATTTTTTTGTTCGGTGGCGGCAAGGTGTCGTGAGCGAACAGCCAGGCGATGGTCAGTGGCAGTACCAGCTTCATCAATTCAGAAGGTTGGAAGCGGAAAAACCCGAAGTCCAGCCAGCGTTTGGCGCCTTTACCGATCTCCCCGAACAGCAGAACACCAATTAGCATCACGGCGCCGATGGCGAATAACCAGGGGGTATAGACTCGCATCAGGTTAGGCGGAATCTGGGCGAAAGCCAACATGAGCAGAAAAGCGAAGCCGCCGCGGATCAAGTGGCGGTGCAAGACATTGATATCGCCGCCGGAAGCACTGTAGACGATTAGCCCACTGCTGAACATTAAAGCGATGATTCCCATTAAGAGCCAGATATCGAGATGCAGGGATTCAATAAATCCGCTGTTGCGACGATAGACTTTTTGTTTGGTGTCGAGCTCGATCTTCATAGGCAAATCTTATTCGTCTTTCGGTAGCTGGGATAAATAGTGGTTGGCGATGTCAACTGCCACGGGAGCTGCTTTGACACTTGAGTTCTCGATGATGACACTGATGGCTATTTTAGGCTTTTTCACCGGTGCAAATCCAATAAATAATGAATGGTCGCGTAGGGTTTTTTTGATGGTGTCTTCATCATAATCCTCGTCTCCGAGACTGAACACCTGAGCGGTCCCGGTTTTCCCCGCCATTTTGAACGGCAGCCCCTGGGTATAGCGACGGGCCGTTCCGTGACTGCCATGCATGACATTCATCATCGCTTTGATGACCTTTTCCCAGTTGCTGATCTTATTGATCGGGATTTGCTCCTGGGGCGGAAGTTGTTTGCCTTTCAGGAGGTGAGGGGTGATGATTTTTCCTCGGTTGGCCATAATCGCAACCGCTTTGGCCAATTGCAATGGGGTTGCCAAAAAGTAACCCTGGCCGATGGCGGCGATAATGGTTTCCCCTTTAAACCAGGGTTTGCCTTTGGTTTCCCGTTTCCATTCCTTGGAGGGAAGAATGCCTTTGGATTCGCCATATAAATCGATATCGGTGGTGTGACCAAAACCGAAAGGCGTCAGGCTATCGTGAATCATTTGGATGCCCATGTCCAATCCCAGTTCGTAGAAATAAGTGTCGCAGGATTCGGTAATGGCTCTGTCCATGTCAACGACGCCATGGCCGCCACGTTTCCAGTCCCGGTAGCGGTGATTCTTAAAGATAAAATAGCCCGGGTCCCATATTTTTTGATTGGAGGTGATGACCCCGTGCTCCAGCGCCGACAGTGCGACGAAAGGTTTGACTGTCGAGCCGGGGGGGTATTGGCCATTGATGACCCGGTTGATCAGGGGGCGGTATGGATTGTGTAGCAGTGCGGAGTAGTTTTTACTGCTGATGCCGTCTACAAACAGGTTGGGGTCATAGCCGGGAGAGCTGACATAGGCGAGAATGTCTCCAGTTTTAGGTTCGATGACCACGACTGCGGCCTTTCTGCCTTCCAAGTAGTTCTCGATATAACGTTGCAGTTTGATGTCGATCGTCAATTGGATATCTTTACCGGGTTTTGCCGGTTCGGTTTCAAGTTTGCGGATCACGCGCCCACGGGCATTGGTTTCAACTTGCTGTATGCCTGGTTCACCGTGCAGGATGTTTTCATAAAACTTTTCCACGCCGGTTTTTCCGATGACATCTGTTCCTTGGTATCGTTTTGCGTCGATGTCTTTGACCTCGGCGATATTGATTTTGCCGACATAGCCAATGGCATGAACGGCAGTGCTGCCGAAAGGGTAAATGCGTTTGAGCTTTCCGGTTAAGGTGACGCCCGGCAGTTTGTAACTGTTGGCGGCGAAAATCGCAGCCTCCTTTTCCGTTAAGCTGTAGGGGAGATAAGCCGGGCGATATCTGCTGGCGACCTTGAGATGTTCATAGAACTTTTCCAGTTTTTTTTGTGGGATGTCCGGCAGTAAAAGTCTCAGGTGGTGAAACGTCGCATCAATATTGGTGATTTTATCTTTGGAGAATTTCAGTGCAAAAACCGGTTGATTATCCGCCAGCAGGATGTTGTTTCGATCGTAGATTTTTCCTCTGACCGGTGATAAGGCTTCGACCGAAATGCGGTTTCCTTCCGACATGGCGTGATAATGGTTGTAGTTGATCCATTGCAGATAAGTCATGCGCCCCAGCAGAATCGAAAAAAACAAAATGGCGAATGCCAGAGCAAAATAAAGCCGACCTCTGAAAAGCTTTTTTTGCTGAGCAATTTCGGCTTCTGTTTTGTAGCGGTGTCTATAGTGCATCGAGTTTACTCAAATACAACTCTTTGAGTGAGCGAGTGCATGATATTGGAGACCAGTGGCCAAGCGATCAGAATGGTCAGGGGCTCAAGCCAGTAATAGTAGGCATGGATGCCGCTGAGTACCGGGTGGAAAATAAACCAGCCGAGCACTTGGAAAATCAAAATATAAATCGCCACCAGCAGGGATTGCTGCCACATCGGGTAGCCTTTAAATCGCAGGCGTATTCTGAGCATGATGAATGTCAGGGTGATAAACAGGAGTGCGTGTGCTCCCAGTGGGGTATTAAAGGAGGCATCATAAAGCAGCCCCAGTATAAATGCCGTAAACAAATGGGTTTGGTTCAGGATTTGCGAACTCCAAAACAATAGAATCAATAGCGTGATCGGCGGTGCGAAATGTAAGGCGAAACTAAAGTTGAGCATGCTGTCGATAATCAACCCTATCAAATAACTGATAAACAGTAGCCATTTGACGTGGGAGAAGTTTAGCGAAAAAACCTTATCACTCATTTGAAGCACCATTGAGTTTCGTGTCGATATGGACGTCGATTTTGGATTCGACCGAAGGGGACAGGATCAGTACCTTTTCCGCCAGATTGATGTCCGCGACAGGATCAGCCATGATTTCATAGTAAGGCTGGTCTTTTAAGTTGCTGATGCTGCTGACTGTCGCGACCGGATAGCCTTTCGGGTAGATGCCGCCCAGGCCGGAGGTTTCAATCAAGTCGCCGATTTTGATCGAACTGGTGTTGGGAATAAACTGCAATGACAACTGACTTTGGCCTAAGCCGGTGAGGATGCCCCTTTGACCGGTTCGTTGAATTCTGACGGGAACCTGGATGTCCGGGTCAGTGATTAATTGAACCCTGGCGCTTGCTGGTGTCACATCCGTCACCTGGCCGATCAGTCCTTTGGAATCAATGACGGTCTGGTGAACCTTGACGTTATCCAGGCTGCCTTTGTCGATAGAGAAGAACTGGGAGATCGGTGTCAGGTTGTAGAAATTGACATTGGCGATTTGCATGTCGGTTGACGACATTTGGCTGGCGGTGCCGAGTAACAGGTTCAGGCGGGAGACTTCAAACTGAAGCTTTTCCAGTTGCTGTTGTCGGGCCTTGAGTAGTAAGTTTTCCGTCGCCAGTTGCTGGTTCTGCTTTTTCAGTTCTTCGACGGTTTTAAAGTCTTGTTGAAAGTACTGGTATGCACTCAAAGGAAGGGTGGCAGCTCGTTCAATCGGATCGATGGTGGTCAGTAACAGCGTTCGGAAGTTCGCCAGAAGATGGGTATAGTGATCCATCACCATCAGTGCGATGCAGAGAACGAAGAATAAGAGAAATTGTGTACCTTCTTTTTGAGGGGATGTCGAGCTGAGGTTGATGGTCTTTCTCCTTAATTTATTGCATTAAAGGGGCAAATAAATAAGTTATGGCTAACATGGGAGAAAGACCTTTTAAATTGAATTAATCGAAAGAAAAGACGTCGATACCTTTTTCATCCATCAGCTCAAGCGCGCGTCCGCCACCTCGTGCGACGCAAGTCAGAGGGTCGTCGGCAATAATGACCGGCACCCCGGTTTCTTCAGACAGCAAAGTGTTTAGGTTTCTCAGTAGCGCGCCGCCACCTGTCAAGACGATACCGTGTTCGGCAATGTCCGCGCCCAATTCTGGTGGGGTGTGCTCAAGTGCTGTACGCACGGCACTGACGATTGCCGCAAGTGGATCTTGCAAGGCTTCTAACACTTCGTTGCTGTTTAGCGTAAAACGGCGAGGAACGGCTTCGGCAATATTGCTACCGTGGACTTCCAAAGTGTCCGGATCGATTTCATGATAAGCCGTACCGATTTCTTTTTTGATTTTCTCTGCGGTGGCTTCACCGATGATCATGCCATAGTTACGGCGAACATATTTGATGATGGCATCGTCAAAGCGATCTCCACCGACCTTGACCGAATCGGACCAAACGATACCGTTCAGTGACAGGGTCGCGACTTCGGTTGTTCCGCCACCAATATCGACAACCATTGAGCCGGTGGCTTCGCTGACGGGCATGCCGGCACCGATGGCGGCCGCCATCGGTTCTTCAATCAGATAGACTTCACGGGCCCCCGCACCGGCTGCAGACTCTCGAATAGCACGTCGTTCGACCTGAGTGGAGCCGCAAGGAACGCACACCAGTACGCGAGGGCTTGGCTGGAAGAAGCGCGCTTCATGAACTTTTCGGATAAATGCTTGCAGCATTTTTTCAGTGACTTCAAAATCTGCAATCACACCGTCTTTCAGTGGACGGACCGTTTCGATGTTCTGGTTTTCCTTCCCAAGCATTTGTTTGGCGCCTTCACCGACGGCGACGATAGATCTTGAATTTGATCCTTGGCGGTTGGTGCGAATGGCAACGACGGACGGTTCATTCAGAACCATGCCTTTTCCGCGTACATAAATAAGGGTATTCGCTGTTCCTAAATCAATTGATAAGTCGTTAGAAAAAAGTCCGATGATTTTGCGTAACATGTAATGCAATTCCTTAAGCTTAAGTAAGGGGGAGAGGGCATTAATTTCTTTTATCTATGCACTCAAAAAAGTAGCGTTCTTCGCCATTAAAACCCCATAAAAGAGATTGAGCCATTTTATAACAAACTGTTTGAGAAAAGTCATCATTTTATCGAGTAATTTTTAGAGAAAAAAATGGCATCGGACTTTTTAGAAAATCGGAAATATGGTAATTTAATAGGAATGTCCAAGTTATTTATAACCCTGGTCTTTCCGGCCATGGATTTCACCCTTTTTTTAGGAGAGTAGAGTGTCGTTAGGAAAAACGGAAGTCGATACCATTGCACGTTTGTCGGCGATTTCGGTCGAGGCGTCTGAAGTTGATCAAGTGACTGAGAAGCTGAGCAATATTCTTGACCTGTTCGCGCAGATGGAAACGGTCGATACGGAGAATGTCGAGCCGATGTCCCACCCCTTGGATCAAGTTCAACGATTACGTGAAGATGTTGTGACAGAGACCGATCAGCGAGAGAAATATCAGAAGATTGCGCCGGCTGCTAAAGCGGGAATGTATTTAGTGCCACAGGTTATCGAGTGAGAATGACATGCACAGATTATCGATTAAAGAAATGAGCGAGAAGCTCAGAAATAAAGAAATCACCAGTGTCGAATTGACCCAGCATTATTTAGACCGTATCGAGCGATATGATGGTGAGTTGAACGCTTACATTACGGTTACGCCGGAATTGGCGATCGAAATGGCGAAGCAAGCCGATCAGATGTTGTCCGAAGGAAAGGGTGGCGTGTTAACGGGGATTCCGGTGGCGCATAAGGATATCTTTTGCATCGATGGCGTCAAAACCACTTGCGGTTCGAAAATGTTGAGTAATTTCGTCGCTCCTTACGATGCGAATGTCGTCGAACAATTAAAATCTGCCGGTATGCCAATTCTGGGCAAGACCAATATGGATGAGTTTGCGATGGGATCTTCATCGGAAAGCAGTTATTACGGACCGACTAAAAATCCTTGGGATATGAACGCGGTTCCCGGTGGGTCTTCCGGTGGGTCGGCGGCAGTTGTGGCGGCGGGGTTGGCGCCTCTGGCGACTGGAACCGATACCGGTGGGTCGATTCGACAGCCAGCTTCTTTTTGTGGAATTACCGGGATCAAACCGACTTATGGTGCGGTGTCCCGTTATGGCATGATCGCTTATGCCTCCAGTTTCGATCAGGGTGGCCCTATGACCAGAACTGCGGAAGAGTCGGCCTGGTTGTTGGACGCCATGGCAGGGTTTGACGAGCGCGATTCCACCAGCTTGCAACAGGAAAAGTCCGATTATTGTTCGACGCTGGAACACGACATTCAAGGCTTGAAAGTCGGGGTGCCGAAAGAATACTTTGGCGACGGGCTGGATGCCGGAGTGGAGCAGGTGGTGCGTGATGCCATTGCCGAGTTGGAAAAGCAAGGTGCCGAAATCGTCGAAGTCAGTTTGCCGAATAAGGATCTGGCGGTGCCTGCCTATTATATTTTGGCGCCGGCGGAAGCTTCATCGAACCTGTCACGGTTTGATGGTGTTCGTTATGGATATCGTTGTGAAAACCCGACTTCCCTGGAAGATCTGTATACGCGTTCCCGCTCCGAAGGGTTTGGGGCGGAGGTCAAACGCCGGATCATGGTCGGAGCTTATGCGCTGTCAGCCGGGTATTACGATGCCTACTATCTGAAAGCACAAAAGTTGCGCCGAATGGTTCGCGACGATTTTACCAAAGCATTTGAGCAATGTGATGTCATTATCGGGCCGGTCGCGCCGACTCCGGCGTTCAATATCGGCGAGAAATCCGATGATCCCGTCAGTATGTATCTGGCCGACTTGTATACCATTCCGGTTAACCTGGCGGGGTTGCCGGCCATGTCTTTCCCGGGTGGGTTTGTTGATGGTCGTCCGGTCGGAGTGCATTTGATCGGCCCGTATCACAGTGAAGCGAAATTATTGAATGTCGCACATCAATATCAACAAGCAACCGAATGGCACAAACAGATGCCCGAAAGTTACCAATAGGAGAAGTAGATGACTTGGGAAGTTGTTATTGGTTTAGAGATTCATGCTCAGTTAACCACCAAAACTAAGATTTTTTCGGGCTCTCCTATTGCGTATGGTGCTGAGCCGAATACGCAGGCAAATTTGCTGGATCTGGGAATGCCGGGTCAATTGCCGGTCCTGAATAAGGCGGTGATTCCAAAAGCGATTCAGTTCGGTCTGGCTGTCGGTGCCGAAATCGGTCGTCGTTCGGTGTTTGACCGTAAGAATTATTTTTATCCGGATTTACCGAAAGGTTATCAGACGTCGCAGTTCAGTTATCCGATTGTCGACAAGGGCGGTTTTTTGGAAATCGAGGTTGACGGAGAAAAGAAGAAAATCGGCATCACTCGTGCGCATTTGGAAGAAGATGCCGGTAAGTCGGTTCATGATGCGTTTCCTGGGCAAACCGGGATTGACCTGAATCGAGCCGGGACGCCATTGCTGGAAATCGTTTCCGAGCCGGATATGCGTTCTGCGCAGGAAGCGGTCGCTTATGCGAAAAAAATGCATGAGCTGGTACAGTATCTAGGGATCTGTGACGGGAATATGCAGGAAGGGTCTTTCCGTGTGGATTCCAACGTTTCGATTCACAAGCCGGGCACCCCTTTCGGTACCCGTGCGGAGTTGAAAAATATCAACTCTTTCCGTTTCATCGAGCAGGCGATCGAGTATGAAATCGAACGCCAGATCGAAGTCTTGGAATCGGGTGGCAAGGTCGTTCAGGAAACGCGTTTGTATGATGCGGATAAAAACGAAACTCGCTCGATGCGAGCAAAGGAAGAAGCGAACGATTACCGTTATTTCCCTTGTCCGGATCTGCTGCCGGTGGTGGTGACCGATGAAGATATTGAGGCGATCCGTGCCGAAATGCCGGAGCTGCCTGAGGAAAAACGAACGCGCTATGTAGAGACATTCGCGCTGTCCGATTACGATGCGAGTTTCCTGACAGGTTCGAGAGCCATGGCCGAGTATTTCGAAGCAGTCGTTGCTGAAACAGGGGACGCCAAACTCAGTGCCAACTGGGTAATGGGGGAGCTGTCGAAGTCATTGAATCAGGCCGGAATCGATATTGCGGATTCTCCGGTATCGGCTTCGATGCTGGCGGGGCTTTTGGCGCGTCTGTCAGACAATACGATTTCCGGGAAGATTGCCAAACAGGTGTTTGAAGGCATGTGGAAAGGTGAAGGAACCGCGGATGAAGTGATTGAGGCCAAAGGGTTGAAACAGATCACGGATGCCTCGGCCATCGAAGCTTTGGTGGATGAGGTCTTGGCGAACAATCCTTCTCAGGTTGAGGCTTATCGCGGCGGACAGGAGAAGATGTTCGGGTACTTCGTCGGTCAGGTGATGAAAGCTTCTCAGGGGCAGGCGAATCCGGCACAGGTGAACGAGGTTTTGAAAGCCAAGCTATCATAGGTTGAGTGCTTGCTGGCAACTCCCCTGCCTGGCAGATTTTGTGTTGTCAGGAGGTTGGATTTGCCATTCGGCGTCAAAAGTGAAAAAAGTCTGAATCCTGATCAGAATTCGCTTGAAAGCCTATAAAAAAACCTTATATTAGTCATTAAGCAAACTTTTAGTGGTTTCAAAGATCAATTGCCTGTGGAGGTATAAAGTGAAACGAATTGGTTTATTTTTATTAACGAACTTTGCCGTGATTGCGGTGGCGATGATTACCCTGAATCTATTGGGTGTTCAAGGCTACATGAACAGTCAGGGACTGGACTTGAAGAGTCTGTTCATTTTTGCACTGGTATTCGGTTTTGCAGGGTCGTTCGTGTCCCTGGCCATGTCGAAATGGATTGCGAAAATGTCCGTCGGTGCTCAGGTTATCGAGCAACCCCGTACGGCTGATGAGCAATGGCTGGTCGATACGGTTCGTCGTCATGCGGAAAAGGCGGGAATCGGCATGCCGGAAGTGGCGATGTATGATTCGCCGGAACCGAATGCATTTGCAACAGGGATGTCCAAGAATTCGGCATTGGTTGCCGTCTCAACCGGACTGCTTCGCAATATGCGTCAAAATGAAGTCGATGCGGTTTTAGGGCATGAAGTCGCGCATATTGCTAATGGCGATATGGTGACAATGGCTTTGTTGCAAGGTGTGTTGAACACCTTTGTGATCTTCTTTGCCAAGGTTGTCGCTTATGTTGTGGATCGCGTCATTCTGAAAAATGAAGAAGAAGGGTATAGCCTGGCATTTTTCGTGGTGGATATCATTGCGCAAATTCTATTCGGTATTTTGGCGAGCATTGTTGCCATGTGGTTCTCGAGATATCGTGAATTCCATGCGGATAACGGCGGTGCTTATCTGGCCGGTAAGGAAAACATGATTGCGGCATTGAAGCGATTGCAAACCATGCATCCTGGAGAGTTGCCGGATCAAATGGCGGCGTTCGGGATTTCTGCCGGCGCGTCCAAGTTCGGTCGTCTGTTTATGTCGCATCCGCCTTTGGAAGAGCGTATTGCCGCACTGGAAAGTACTGCGACTTCAGAGTTAAAAATCGCCTAATTTCATTTAGGTTGGATTATAAAAAAACCGGGTTTTACCCGGTTTTTTTATGTCTGAATTATTGGTCAGAAGTGCCTAAAGTCGTGATGCGGCTTCAGCCTGAATGCGCTTGATCATGTGATAAAGCCCGGTCGAACGATTGGGGGATAAGTGCTGGAGCAAACCGATTTGAGCTAAAAAGTCCAAAGGTGCGCTGGCAATTTCTTGAGGGCTTCGGCCATGGTAGATTTTCAGTAATAAGGCAATCAGTCCTGAAACAATCGCTGCATCCGATGTCGCTTCCATATAGAGAATGCCGTCTTTTTCTTCGATATGAAACCAGACCTGAGACTGACAGCCGTGAATGCGGTTTTCTTCCGTCTTAAACTCGTCCGGCATTGCCTGCAGGGTTTTTCCCATATCAATCAGATATTTATATCGATCCTTCCAGTTGTCGAAGTGTGTAAAGCGTTTAACCAAGTCCGCTTGGACCTCTTCTATGGTTTTGCTGGCGGGTGTGTAGTTCATAGATAGCAATCAATTTATTTTTTCAAGAAGTGCATTTTATCAAATTCCAACCTGATAAATCATGACTCTCGAGCGCCGGTCTGTTTTGTGCGAAAAGACGTCAATAAAAAACTTTGATTTAACTATAAAAAATAAATAATTTATCCTGATTTTTGGTTCGATTGTTTGTATACTTTTGCGCCAAATATAAAAAATAAGATGGTAGGCAGTGAATGCAGTCACTGCTTTTATTGTTGGCGGTGTTTCGCCATTGCTAAGGAGAATCCAATGTCAAAGTTGACACGTCGTTCGTTTTTTAAGAATGCATTTGCCGCTTCCGCCGGGATGGTTGGAATGTCTGCGCTCAAACCGCTTTATGCCAATACGTCCATGGAATTTAAAGGGCCTGCGGTACCCGATATCGATGCGGTTAAGGTCAGTTCTCGTTGTTATTATGTTCCGGCATTAGGCTCCAGTCCAAGCCCGGAGAATTTCGGCATGTTCAGCAATCCCGGTTTTATCGTGACCTCGGAAGGGGTAGTGGTGATCGATACCGGCAGTTCGGTGCAAATCGGAGAAATGGTTTTGCGTCAGATCAAGAAGGTGACCGACAAGCCTGTCGTCATGGTGATTAATACCCATTATCACGGGGATCATTGGTTGGGTAATCATGCTTTTGTGGCTGCCAACCCGAATGTCAAACTCTATTCTCATCAGGCCACTCAAACCGTTTTGAAAAACGGCGCCGATAAGTTCTGGTTCGATTTTATGCAAACCAATACCAATAATAAAATCACCGGAACAGTGATTACCATCCCGGATCAGACTTTGAAAGGGGATGAAGTTTTCAAGCTGGGAGATACCACCTTGAAAATCCATCATTACGGTAAGATGCATACCGAATCCGATGTCGCTGTTGAAGTGGTTGAAGATAAAACCATGTATATGGGGGATATGGTCATGCGTCGTGTCGCCAACATGGAAGATGGCTCTTATCAGGGAACAATCAACGGATTGGCGGAGGTTGAGAAGCTTCCGGTCGAAAACTTTATTCCCATGCACGGCCGTCATGAAGGTGTTCAACTCATCAAAGACGGTAAACAATTCATGGAAACCATTTATCATACCTCTTCAAAGTATTACGAAGAAGGGTTGTCCGATTTTGAGATCAAGCCGAAAATCATGGCCGATCCATTCATGAAAAAAGTTGCCAGCCAGTGGCCTGGATATGACGGGGCACTGGGTAAGTTTGTCGTCGTCGCAATTAAGGAATACGAACAAAGCATGTTCTAAGCCCAGCCCTTGCCCCGGTGGCAGAGCAGGCAGCAATGCGCGTCTGCTCTGCCACCGGAAAAGGGGTCATTAAAAGGCAAAGAATTTGTCATAAAAGTGTAGTATTCATTTTCGAACCTTTTGATAATATTCCTCGCGTTGGGTCTAGCGCAATCCGCAGTTAGACAATTAAAACCGATTCTTTTTTAGGAGAATATTGTGAAAAAACTATTAGCTACTGCGGCATTAGCTGCAAGCATGACAACTTCCGCTTTTGCTTCAACAATCGAAGGGACGGGTGCGTCTTTCCCTTATCCTGTTTATAAAGCATGGATCTCTCAGTACTACAATGCAACTGGTAACAAGGTGAACTATTCACCAACTGGTTCTGGTACAGGGATTAAAGAAATCTCTGCACGTCACGTAGATTTCGGTGGTTCTGATAAGCCTTTGAAGCCTTCTGAACTGAAGAAAAAAGGTCTTTACATGTTCCCAACGGTTGTAGGGGCGATCACTTTCTCATACAACGTTCCTGGTGTTAGCAACCTAAAACTATCTGAAAAAGCTATTTCAGGTATCGTTCTAGGTGACATCGAGTATTGGGATGATGCAACGCTTAAAGCAGATAATGCTGGTATTAACTTGCCACATAAGAAAATCTTGTTCGTTCACCGTTCTGACAAGTCTGGTACAACCTTTAACTTCACTTACTATCTGTCTAAGATGAACAAAACTTGGAACAAGAAGTTTGGTGCGAAAAAAGCAATCAACTGGCCAATGGCTAACCGTGTTGCTGGTAAAGGGAACTTCGGTGTTTCAACTGCAATTAAAACGAACCCATATTCAATCGGTTACGTTGATTATGCAGATGCTAAGAAGAACGGTCTAGAAATGGCAACTGTTCAAGGTCAAGGTGGTAAATTCTACGCGCCGACTAAGCAGAACTTCATTGATGCAGCGGGTCACGCTAGCCTAGATCCTAAGAAAGACTTCTACTCAATCATCGCTTACCCAAGCAATGCTTATCCAATGGTAGCGGCAACTTTCATCTTGCTTCCTAACGATTCTAAAAAGAATCAAAATGTCACTAAGTTCTTTGACTATGCATACAAGAATGGTGATAAGGCAGCAGCTGACCTAGGATACGTTCCTCTTCCAGAGAGCGTAAAAGCCAAAATCCGTGGTTACTGGGAGTCTAAAGGCGTTAAATAATTCAACGTCTTAGCCTAACGGTTAGGCGTAACCCGGCTCCTCGGGTTGCGCCGCATCAAAAATCTTTGTAAAGCGATGATTTTTTCTCCTCTTTACAAAGATTTTTTTAAGTTTGATTACCCTCGAAGATATGGATGTCTTTACGGCACAAAATAAATGGATGTTTTGTTGCTCAGACATTGACATAGTCAATATATTCTCTAGAATTTAGAAACCTTTAAAACCTTAGATAAAAATAGGGCAATTATGGAAAAGATATTTGCTAGGCTCTCTCAAATCAGTGCGAGTTTAGTTTTTGTTGTGCTCGTTGCCACGTTGGTCACGCTTTATCTTGCGGCCAAGCCTGCGATTGAAGAGTTTGGTGCGAAGTTTATGTTCGATTCCCGTTGGGGCGTCGAGGTGCCTGTGGAACAGCCGAAAGACGAAAGCGCTAAGCCTGGCGTTTCTGATGAAAGCCCTGCAAAAGAAGCCGAAAAGCCGGCGACTCAAGAGCATCCGGCGGATGCGTTGATCGAAGACGATGGTATCAACATTGGTGACGAGGATGATGGTATTAATGTCGGTGACGAAGATGATGATATCAATGTCGGTGAAGAGTCGGAAAGCTATGCGGATACTGCACCAACTAGAGAAGTCTTCGGTGGCGCTGTTGCGGTGGTCGGAACGGTCTTTTCCACGATCATTGCCATGCTGTTTGCCTTGCCGATTGCGATGGGGATTGCGATTTTCCTTTCTGAGATTGCCCCGTCTGCCGTTGCTAAGCCGGTCGGGATTGCCATCGAACTGCTGGCTGCGATTCCGAGTATTATTTACGGGATGTGGGGACTTTTCTACTTTGGTCCGTTCATCGCCTCGATTTTTGGCGGTTATTCGGTGTCTTTGCTGGTTGCCGGTTTAGTGCTCGGGATTATGGTCATTCCGTTTATGGCAGCCTTGAGCCGTGATGCGATCAATACCACGCCGGATATCTTGAAGGAAGCCGCTTATGCAATGGGCGCGACCAAATTTGAAGTGATTAAGGACATTATTTTTCCTTATGCAAAAGCCGGTATCATCGGATCTATTATTATTTCTCTGGGGCGTGCCCTCGGGGAAACCATGGCGGTGGCTTTCGTGATCGGTGGTGTGTTCGAGTTTGCATCCAAGGTGACTGATCCGACCATCTCCATTCCCGTGGTCTTGGCGAATAACTTCTCCGAGTCGAGCGGTATGAGTTTGGCCTCGTTGTTCTACTTGTCACTGATTCTGTTTGTCGTGAGTTTCATTGTTATCTTTACGGCGAAACATTACTTCCTGCGAAAAGGTAAATTACGATGAGACTTTGGGTAAACAAAATCGTATTAGGGTTATCGACCCTGGCCGCATTGGTTGGTCTGGTGTTTTTGGCTTGGATTTTGATCACGTTGGTGATTAAGGGGTCAGAAGCGCTATCGCCTTATATCTTTACCCACGACTTGATCAATAACGGGATTCGAAACCTGTTGTACGGGCAGTTTGTCATGGCCGGTCTGGCGACGTTGATCGGGATTCCTGTCGGTATTCTGGCGGGGATCTATTTGCAGGAATACGGCAACGATACTAAATACGCGGATTTTATCCGAGACCTGTCCGACGTGATGATGTCGGCGCCTTCGATCGTGATCGGGACTTTCGTCTACGCGATTGTGGTGATGCCGGTGGGGCATACTGCCGGTTGGGCTGGTGTGGTCGCTTTATTTGTGATGATGTTGCCGATTGTTGTTCGCTCGACTGACGATATGCTAAGCTTGGTACCGACAGAATTGCGTGAGGCCGGTATTGCAATCGGAGCTTCCAAGTATCACGTAATCATGCACATTATTCTTCGGGCGGCGAAAGTCGGTATCGTGACGGGTCTGATTCTCGCGTTTGCCCGTGTGGTCGGTGAAACCGCACCGCTACTTTATACCAGTGGTTCCAGCGTTTATTGGTCGACGGACTTGAGCGACACCTTTCCATCGATCACGGTATCCATATACAATTTAGCGACCATGCCGGACGATAAAATGGTTCAGTTGGCTTGGGCGGCTGCTTTGGTCTTAACCTTTTTTGTACTGGTTTTGAACCTGTTAGGTCGATACGTTATTAGAGAAAAACATCATTAAAGGGTTTTGTAGTGAAAGATCTTTCAAACATTATGGAAATTCAAGATTTTAGTTTTACTTATCCTAAAGCTCAAAATCCTTCCTTAAGAAACATTACGTTGCCGATTAAAGAAAATCATATCACTGCATTGATCGGTCCAAGTGGTTGCGGAAAATCCACGTTGCTCAGAGCGATGAACCGTATCCATGATTTGTATCCCGGCTGCCAATATGAGGGTGCCATCAAACTGAAAAACCGGGATGGCTCGGTCGGTGATATTCTGGATATCAAAAAAGAGAATGATTTCATTCATTTGCGCCAAAGAGTCGGAATGATTTTCCAGAAACCGACCCCTTTCCCGATGACGATTTACGAAAACATCGCTTATGGATTGAGAATTGCCGGCATCAAGAATAAGACGGATCTTGAAGAGATTATTGTGAAATCTCTTCAAGATGCGGCTTTGTGGAACGAAGTCAAAGATCGTTTACACCAGGATGCGCGTGGTTTATCCGGCGGTCAGCAGCAACGTTTGTGTATTACGCGAGTGGTGGCATTGAAACCGGATTTGATGTTGTTTGATGAGCCGACTTCGGCGTTGGATCCGATTTCAACCTTAGCGATTGAAGAGATGATTCTTGGACTGAAAGAAAAATACAGTATTGCCATTGTGACGCATAACATGCATCAGGCTTCTCGTATTTCCGACTATACCGCGTTTATGTACTTAGGGGATTTGATTGAATTCGATCATACCGATGTGATGTTCACCAACCCTAAAGAGCAGCAAACCAATAATTACATTACCGGTAAGTTCGGTTAAGTTTTATTTTCTGTGACAATAAAAAAGGCCTGTATTCCTCAAGAAATACAGGCCTTTTTTGTTTGTAGACAGCCCCTGCCTGGCAGATTTTACGGGACCATCAGGCGTCGATAAAGTCGAGAACCTTGTCCAAAGCGCTGAAATTCAGTGCCGTCATCGAGTGTTCCTGAACGGTCGGTTTGGCACGATAGGCAATGCTGAGTCCGGCTTCTGCCATCATCATCAAGTCATTGGCACCGTCGCCGATGGCGATGACCTGTGCCGGCTTGATGTTGAGCAGGCCGCACAACTCCAGAAGAAAGGCCGCTTTGGCTTCCGGGCCAACAATATCCCCCTCGATCTCTCCGGTGAGGATACCGTCTTCGAAATGCAGTTTATTGGATCGGGTATAGTCGATGTCCAGTTCTTTTTTCAGGCGGTCGGTAAAATAGGTGAATCCTCCGGAGACCAAAGCAAATGCAATATTTCGGCTTTTGAGGCCGGTAAGCCATTCTTCCGCACCCGGATTGAGGAAGAGATGTTCTTCATAAACGGTTTTAAGTGCGGACTCCGGCAAGCCTTTCAAAAGTTGCACACGCTGTTTCAGCGAGCCGGCGAAATCCAGCTCCCCTCGCATCGCCGCTTCGGTGATGGCAGCCACTTGAGGTTTGATCTGCATCATATCGGCAATTTCATCAACACATTCAATGCCGATTAATGTTGAATCCATATCGCTGATGACCAGCTTAACCTCTTTGGCAGAAAAGGTGTCTGGCAAGAGGTTGATGTCGATCTGCAGTGTTTCTGAAAGTTGTTGCAGGGTTTTTCTGTCGGTGCGATCTGTCTCGACCTGATAGTGATTTGCGACCTTGATCGGTGTCAGGTTCAATTTGGATTCGATTTGTGTCTGTTGCTCTTCTGTCAGAGCGTCTGTGTGAAAAATGATTTTTGCCATTGAGTCTTCCATTTTATGAAGTCGAAACGATTTCCGTGTGGGCAAGGATGTCTTGCAACGACTGGTGTTTTTTGGAAATCAGTAACCAGATCCAGCCGACCAGAACCAGTAAAATGCCTAGAATGAAACGGACATTGGCATTGTGGCGAGTCAGCAGGTAGCCGTCATTGCGTTGCAGTCTCAAGCGCCATACGCGCAAACCGGGTGTTTGTCCTGTTGTGGTCCAGAAATAGGTCAGATAGACATAAGTGATTGCCAGTAAGTATACTTGAAAGGCCAGCATTGTGCTGGGGTGTGTTTGGAGGTTGTCGCCTTGCCAGATCACGAATGGCACCGCGCAGATAAACCAGACGCCAAATAACAATAAAAAATCGTAAAAGAAGGCGAATAGAATTTTGATTGGCTGCATGCCATGGTTCTCACGTTATTTCAAAGAGTGAAAATGATAATCTATTTTGGTCAAAATCGCAGTAAGATATCATAAAAAAGGATCATGAATTGAGCTATGGGAATGGATTGAAGATGGAAGGAGATGGCGATGAATTTGCCGGATGAAGGGTTTTCCGCAGCATGGATTATTGCAGGATGGGTTTTATTTGTGGTTATGCTGCTATGGAGTCTGAAGACGGCTCCTTGGCACAAGATTAAGGGGGATTCGGAAGCTCAGAATGTCTTTCTCGGCGCAACGGTGTTGTTGTTTTTTGCTTGGCAAGGGGGTGCCTCGATCGGTGAAGGATTGAGCTTCCACGTGTTGCTGGTGACGACGCTGACCTTGATGTTTGGCCCGCAGTTTGCATTTTTTTCAGCGAGCATTGCGCTGATTGGCGTCACCGCAATGGGGGATTCCGGGGCAATGATGTTTGGCATGAATGCTTTTCTGATGGCGGTCTTGCCGATTATGATTGTCTGGTGGATGGCGGTGTTTGCTTACCGTTATCTGGATCGGCATTTTTTTGTTTTTGTACTGTTCAATGGCTTTTTTGCGGCGGCGGTCAGTACTTCTTTTGCTTTGTTCGCGGCAGCAGGTGTGATGTGGTTGGGAGAGTTGCATCCGGCGGAGAAGCTGGTTCAGTCGTTTGTGCCCTATATCCCAATGATGGTGATTCCCGAAGCGTTTGCAAACGGTGTGCTGGTGTTGGCTTTGGTGATTTTGCGGCCTAACTGGGTAAGCTGTTTTGACGATGACGAGTATCTGAAGGGGAAATAGCGGGCATAAAAAAACCGGCGTAAGCCGGTTTTTTTAAGAGTGAACAGCTAAAGGATTATTTAATCCAAGCTGGTTGCAAATCTGCATATTTCTCAGATTGGTGAACTTCTGCGTTTGCTGTTTTAAGAGCTTCTTTCGCAAATTTCATAGCAGCTTCGTCGTCACCTTTTTTCTTAGCGGCAGCCGCTTCTGATAGGTAGGTGTCAACATAAGGCATTTTCATTTTTTTCTGTTTCCAGACATTGCCCATGTCTTTTGCTTTAGCGTGTTGAGCATTTGCTTCAGCGACGATGTCGTCATACGACATTGATGATTTGGTTTGCATGCTTGAACATGCGCCTAGAGATAGTGTCGCAACAACTGCTGCACCAACAAATAGTTTTTTCATTCCGAATCCTCCGTTATATAGCTTAATTTATTATTAAAGTTTTAAGCCGGTAATTATTCTAATCATAAATTTGTGTGATTTAAAGCAAAATCGATAAAAATGCCCATAAAACAATTTTTGTCAATTTCTATGAATATTTATGAAGGATATAACTTATTAAGTTTACCCGTGCGCTGTCAATCTTTTATAATATACGCTATTTAATAATTTCTAATTTTTTATAGGTGTTGGCAAAGTCTTAAAAAGGTTTAAGTCTTTGAAATCATTTTTAAAAGTGATTTTTTGGAAAGTTTGGATAAAGCTTTCTAAAAAAATATTTATAAGCCTATAAGGGTGTTTGAGGTGGCTGAGTCGGCAGAAATTTAAAGCAAAATGCTTTTTTCGGCTAAGCTTAGACATTAAAAATATCGAAAAGTATACCAAGGTGGAATATATATGCGAATCATGCAAGAAGCTCTTACATTTGACGATGTTCTTTTAGTGCCTGCTCACTCAACCGTTTTGCCTTCGGATGTGAGTCTGAAAACGAAGCTGAGCCGTAATATTTCGCTGAATATTCCATTTGTGTCCGCGGCGATGGATACGGTCACCGAAGCGCGCCTGGCGATTTCTATGGCGCAGGAAGGGGGGATCGGGATTGTCCATAAGAATATGACCGTTGAAGAACAGGCGCATGTTGTCACCAAGGTAAAAAAATACGAGCATGGCGTGATTTTGGAACCCATCACGGTTCAGGTCACCGATAAGGTGGACGCGGTGTTGGAGAAAACCAAAAAGAATCGTGTGTCGAGTGCTCCGGTGATGGATGGGGACAACCTGGTTGGCATCGTCACCAGCCGTGACCTGCGTTATGTCACCGATTTGAATAAGCCGGTTTCGGAAATCATGACGCCGAAAGAAAAACTGGTGACCGTTAAAGAAAAGGCAGACCGCGAAGTCGTAATGGAGCTTTTGCATGAGCACCGTTTGGAACGCCTGTTGGTTGTCGACGACCTTTTTAATCTGAAGGGGATGATTACGGTTAAAGATATGGAAAAATCTTCCGAGCACCCTTATGCCTGTAAAGATTCTAACGGTCGTTTGAGAGTCGGTGCTGCAGTCGGTACCGGTGCGGATACCCCGGAAAGAGTCAGTGCATTGGTCAAAGCCGGTGTGGATGTCATTATCGTCGACACGGCACATGGCCACTCACAAGGGGTGATTGATCGTGTGAAATGGGTTAAGGAGAACTTCCCGCAAATCGATGTGATCGGTGGTAACATCGCCACGGCCGAAGCGGCACTGGACCTTTTAGAGGCCGGTGCGGATGCGGTGAAAGTGGGGATTGGTCCAGGCTCGATTTGTACAACACGTATCGTTTCTGGTGTCGGCGTGCCTCAGTTGAGTGCCATTTCT